>JAVVFE010000020.1:0-16895 GCA_032251175.1 Thermohalobaculum sp. | reverse complement strand
CCGCCGGCGGCGACGCGGTCGATGCGGCGGTGGCGGTCTCGTTCGCGATCGGTGTGGTCGAGCCATGGATGAGCGGCCCCGCCGGCGGCGGCGCGATGATGATCTGGCGCGCCGATCCGGGCCGGGCGCACGCCGTCAATTACGGGATGCGCGCGCCCGCAGCCCTCGATCCGGCCGACTATCCGCTGGCCGGCACGGGGCCGGCGGGCGACCTGTTCCCGTGGGAGGCGGTGGTCGACGACCGCAACGTGATGGGCGCCACGGCGGTGGCGGTGCCCGGGCTGGTCGACGGGATCGGCCTCGCCCATGGCCGCTTCGGGCGCATGCCGTGGCGCGAGCTGGTGCAGCCGGCCATCGGGCTCGCGCGCGAGGGGCTGGCGGTCGACTGGTATGCGGCGCTGCTCATCGCCTCGGCGACGCGGGGGCTGGCGCGCGATGCGGACGCGGCGGCGATGTTCCTCGAGGACGGGCAGTGGCCGCCGGTCGCCGGCTGGACCAGCCTCGCGCAGAAGCGGGTCGCGATGGACCGTATCGCGGATACGCTCGACCAGCTTGCCCGCCACGGCGCGCGCGCATTCTACGAGGGCGATGTCGGCCGGGCGCTGGCCGCCGACGTGCAGGCCAAGGGCGGCGCGCTCGGCTTCGCCGACCTTCAGGGCTATCACGCCGAATTCGAGGAGCCGCTGAGCTTCGACCATCGTGGCGCGCGGTTCCATGCGACGCCGCGGATGACGGCGGGGCCGACCTTCCGCGACGCGCTGGCCGCGCTGGCCGCGGATCCTGCGCCCGCGGCACGCCCCGATGGCGCCGGGTTCGCCGCCATTGCCCGGGCGCTGGGGGGCGCCTATGCCAGCCGCCTTGCGACCATGGGGGCCGAGGACGAGGCGGCAGGCGCGCCAGCCTGCACCACGCATTTCTCGGTGGTCGACCGCGACGGCAACATGGTGGCGCTGACCCAGACGCTGCTGTCGATCTTCGGCGCGCGCTGCGTCTCGCCCTCGACCGGCCTGCTGCTCAACAACGGCATCATGTGGTTCGACCCGGTGCCGGGGCGGCCGAACTCGCTGGGGCCGGGCAAGCGATGCCTGATGAATGTCTGCCCGGTGATCGGCGAGGCCGGCGGCGCGCGCTTTGCCCTTGGCGCCTCGGGCGGGCGCAAGATCGTCTCGGCGGTGACGCAGCTTGCGGCCTTCCTCGCCGATTACGGCATGGATCTGGAGGACGCCTTCCACCACCCGCGGATCGACGTCTCGGGCACTGATGCGATCGTGGCGGACGAGACGCTGCCGCCCGACACGGTCGCCGCGCTGGCGGCGGTGCAGCCGGTGGTCCGCGCACGGCGCACGGTCTATCCCTATGCCTTCGCCTGCCCCGCCGGGGTGCGGCGCAAGGACGGCCTGAACACCGGCGCCACCGAGATCATGTCGCCCTGGGGCGATGCGGTGGCCGAACCCGGCGCAGACCCGGCATGACCGCCACGCGCGACGGCGCCATCGCCCGCGCCGAAGCGGACTTCGACAGCGGGCGCTTCACCGCCGAACTCGCCGATCTGGTGGCGTTCGAGACCGAGAGCCAGAACCCCGCGCAGGCGCCCGAACTGCGCCGCTACCTGGCCGAGGCGATGGCGCCGCGCCTGCGCGCGCTGGGCATGGCCTGCGAGATCTTCGACAACCCCGACCCGCAGGGCGGCCCGCTGATGCTGGCTGAACGGATCGAGGACCCGGCGCTGGCGACGGTGCTGACCTATGGCCATGGCGACGTCATCCGCGCGCAGACCGACCAGTGGCGCGCGGGCCTGCACCCGTTCCGCCTGGTCGAGGAGGGCGAGCGCCTCTACGGCCGCGGCACCGCCGACAACAAGGGCCAGCACCTGATCAACCTGATGGCGCTGGCGGCCGTGCTGGCCGAGCGCGGGCACCTTGGCTTCAACCTGCGCGCGGTGATCGAGATGTCGGAGGAGACCGGCTCGGCCGGGCTCGACGCCTTCTTCAGCGCGCACAAGGCGCGGCTGGCGGCGGATGTGCTGATCGCCTCGGACGGGCCGCGCCTGGCGGCGGGCACGCCCACGATGTTCATGGGCGCGCGCGGGGCTGCAACCTTCGATCTGGTCGTGGCGTTGCGCGAGGGCGCGCATCATTCCGGCAACTGGGGCGGGCTGCTGGCGGACCCGGCGATGATCCTTGCGCACGCGCTGGCCACAATCACCGACCGGCGCGGGCAGATCCGCATCCCCGAATGGCGCCCGACCAGCCTGACGCCCGAGATCCGCGCAACCCTCGCCGGCCTGCCGATCGCGGGCGAGGACGGCCCGGCCATCGACCCCGATTGGGGCGAGGCGAGCCTGACGCCGGCCGAGCGGGTGTTCGGCTGGAATTCCTTCGCCATCCTTGCCATGACCAGCGGCGTGCCCGAGGCGCCGGTCAATGCCATCGCACCGTCGGCGCGCGCGACCTGCCAGCTTCGCTTCGTCGTGGGCACCGATGCCGACGACATCGTGCCGGCGCTGCGACGCCATCTCGACCGCGAGGGGTTCGGCATGGTCGCGATCGAGCCGCGCGACGCCGGCGCGTTCGGGGCGACGCGGCTCGACCCCGGCCACCCCTGGGTGCGCTTCGTGGCGGACTCGCTGGCGCGCACCGCGGGCAAGCCGCCGCATGTGCTGCCGAACCTCGCGGGATCGCTGCCGAATGCGTGCTTCAGCGAGACCCTGGGCCTGCCCACCGTCTGGGTGCCGCATTCCTACCGCGGCTGCTCGCAGCACGCGCCGGACGAGCATGTGCTGAAGCCCGTCTGCCGCGATGCGCTGCGCCTGATGGCCGGCCTGTTCTGGGATATCGGCGCGTGCGGCGGCCCCTGAGGCTCAGCCCTGTTCCTCCAGCCGGTCGGTGGCGGGCGGGGGTGTGCGCGAGAGGCTCGCGATCTCGGCGCGCAGATCGGGCGTCATCGGGATCTCGAGCGCGGCCAGCGCGGGCCCAAGCTGCGCCACGTCGCGCGCGCCCAGGATCGGGGCGGTGACGGCCGGATGCGCCGCAACCCAGGCGAGCGCGAGGCTGACGGGGTGCCAGCCATGCGCCTCGGCGAATGCGGCGAAGCGCGCGGCGGTGTCGAACATCCAGTCCTCGCCATAGCGCCGGACATAGGCGGCATTCTCGCGGATCCGCCCCTCGGCGCCAGTGCTGCGATACTTGCCGCTCAGCAACCCGCCGCCCACCGGGCTGTAGGGGGTCACGCCCAGCCCCTCCGCCGCGGCCAGCGGCAGGATCTCGACCTCGGCCTGGCGCTTGACCAGGCTGTACATCGGCTGGAGCACATCGAAGGGCGCCCAGCCCCGCCGCGCCGAGACCCCGAGCGCCGTCGCCACCTGCCACGCCGCCCAGTTCGAGGCGCCGAGGTGATGCACCTTGCCCGCCCGCACCAGGTCGTCGAGCGTGCGCAGGGTCTCCTCGACCGGCGTGTCGGGGTCGAAGCAGTGGACGAACAGCACGTCCAGCCGGTCGGTCCCGAGCCGCCTGAGGCTTGCCTCGACCGACTCGCGGATATGCCGCCGGCCCAGGCCGCCGGCGATGCCCGGGCGCGGCATGCCGACCTTCGAGGTCAGCACGATCCGGTCGCGCTCGGGCGCGATCAGGCGGCCCAGGATCTCCTCGGCGCGGCCGTCGGAATAGACATTGGCGCAGTCGAAGAAATCGATCCCCGCGGCGCGGCAGGCGGCATACATCCGGGCCGATTCCGCCTCGTCCGCCTCGCGTCCGAAGGACATCGTGCCGAAGCAGAGCCGCGAGACCCGCGTCCCCGTGCGTCCCAGAAATGTGGTGTCCATCCTGCGCCCTCCTCGAAACCCGCGCCGAGCCTAGCCCATCGCGCCCGGCCGATCACCCCGGATCGCGCAGGTGCAGGGGGCGGCCGAATCGCGCGGGTGCGCGGGGCCGGGGCGCCGGGCGATGGCGGGCCACCTGCTGCGCCCGGGCTCAGATCGACACTGCCCCGAGGAAACGGTCGGCTGCCGCCCAGCCGGCGGCGCGCATCGGCGCGGCCTCCAGCAGTATCTCATGCCGTGCGCCGGGGATCTCGACGACATCGAGGCCCAGCCGCGGCGCGAGGCGGCGCAGCGTCGCGGCGTCGACGACCCGCTCGTCCGTGCCCAGCAGCGCCATCGCCGGGCAGCCGAGCGCGCGCGCATGGCGCGCGATGAAGCGCATTTCGGCCGCCGCCGCCTCGAGCCAGCCGATCGTCGGCGCCTGGCCCAGCCGCAGCCGCGGCTCGTCCAGCAAGGCCGCGACCATCCAGTCGAACACCGCCCGGTCATGGGTCAGCACGTTGCCCGCAAAGCCCTGAAGCACATAAGGCATATCGGGCCGCGGCACCGGCGCCCAGAGGTGTTGCTGACCCAGCCGCGCGCCCAGCCCTACCACCACCGCAGCGGCCGCGCGCGCGACGGGGTCGAGCGCGATGCCCAGCATCGGCGCCGAGAACAGGGCCGCCCGAACCGCAAGCGCGCCGCGCAGCATCGCACCGAGCGCGATGCAGCCGCCCATCGAGTGCCCGACCACGAGCCGCTCGCCCGGCAGTGCCGCAACCTCGGGGGCCGCCAGGAAGGCCGCGAGATCGGCGCGGTAGTCGGCGAAGGCCGCGACATGGCCTTTCAGCGCGTTCGGCAGCAGCCGGTCGCTGAGCCCCTGCCCGCGCCAGTCGAACGCCGCCACCGCGAAGCCGCGCGCCACCAGCCCGGCCGCGGGGATGCAGAGCTTTTCGAGAAACTCGGTCCGCCCGGGCAGCAGCAGGGCGTGGCGGCGCGCGCCGGGGGCCGACCAGACCGCGCCGCGCAGCCGGAGCCCGTCGGCCGTGCAGACTTCGATGGCCCGGTCCCACGGCACGCCGCCCGGTGGCAGCGGCACGGTGCTGCCCTCGCCGGCCACCGGCGGCGCCGCGGCTGCGGGCGCCTCGTTCAGAGGAACTGGCTCAGCTTCATCGCCGCGCCCATGTCGCCGTCGATGCGGATCTTGCCGGTCATGTAGGCGGCAGTGGGCGAAAGCTCGCCATCGAACATTGCGCGGAAGGTGTCGAGGCTCGCGGCAATGGTCACGTCGGCGTCGCCATCGGTCGTGGTCACCTCGCCGTCGCGCACGAGGATCACGCCCTCGTCGGCCACCTCGAAGCGGACCGAGCCGGAAAATCCCCCTCCCGCGAACTTTTCGCGCAGCACCGCCGCGGCGGCATCGAGGTCCTTGCTCATCTCTCTCCCCTTCGTGATCCGGCACCGGGCACCGCGCCGCTTGCAGAGGTAAGCGGCGGCGCTAGAATTGGCAATCATGAGAGCACACCGCATCCGCCCTGTCGTTGCGTCAGCCGCGCTGGCGCTGGTGCTGTGCATCGCCCCGCGCGCCGATGCCCAGACCGAAACCCCCGAAGCCGGCGCCGCACCGGCGCGCCCCGCACTGCCCGAGGGGTTGATGCCGGCGCTGCCCGAGGCGCGCGCCGCCGCCCGGAAGGCGCAGCTCGACGCGCTGTTCGAGCAGCTTGCCGACGAGACCAATCCGAACTGGGAACTGGTGCAAGCGCAGATCTTCCGCCAGTGGCGCGCCAGCGGCTCGGCCTCGATGGATCTGCTGATGAATCGCGCGCTCGCCGCGATCGAGCAGGACGACTACGACACCGCGCTGCCGTTCCTCGACGATCTGGTGCGCCTCGCCCCCGATTTCGCGGAAGCCTGGAACCAGCGCGCGACGGTGCATTTCCTGAAGCGCGACTATGGCCGCTCGGTCGCCGATATCGAGCGGGTGCTGATGCTCGAGCCGCGGCATTTCGGGGCGCTGTCGGGGCTTGGCATCATCCTCGACCGCCTGGGCAACGAGGCCGGCGCGCTCAAGGCGTTCCGCCGGGTCCTGGAACTCAACCCGCAGATGCCGGGCGCGCGCGAGGGGGTCAAGCGCCTCTCGCCCGAGGTCGACGGCCGGCCGATCTGACGCCGCCGTCTGCCGGCGCCCGCGCCGGGCCGGGCCGCCCCGCCCCTTGTGAGCAGGGGCGGCGCGGATTAGGTAGCCCGCGGGCGCGCGTCGAGGAGCGGGGCGAATGAACCAGATCGGGCGCGAGCCGGAAGGCCGGACGGTCACGGCCATCCTCGGCCCGACCAACACCGGCAAGACCCACTACGCGATCGAGCGGATGCTGTCGCGCGCCGATGGCGTGATCGGCTTGCCGCTGCGGCTGCTGGCGCGCGAGGTCTATGACCGCATCGTGGCGCTGCGCGGCCCGGGGGCGGTGGCGCTGTTGACCGGCGAGGAAAAGATCGCGCCGCCGACCGCGCGCTACCATGTCTGCACGGTCGAGGCGATGCCGCTCGACCTCGGCACCGATTTCGTGGCGATCGACGAGATCCAGCTGTGTGCCGACCCCGACCGCGGCCATGTCTTCACCGACCGCCTGATGCGGGCGCGGGGGCGCTATGAGACGCTGTTCCTCGGCTCGGACACCATGCGCCCGCGGATCGCGGGGCTGGTGCCCGGCGTGCGGTTCATGGGGCGCGAGCGGTTCTCGACGCTCAGCTATTCGGGGCCGCGCAAGATCTCGCGGTTGAAGCCGCGCACCGCGGTGGTGGCGTTCTCGGCCGATCAGGTCTACGCCATCGCCGAGCTGATCCGCCGCCAGCGCGGCGGCACCGCCGTGGTGCTGGGCGCGCTGAGCCCGCGCACGAGGAACGCGCAGGTCGCGCTCTACCAGAACGGCGATGTCGACTACCTGGTCGCGACCGACGCGATCGGCATGGGGCTGAACATGGATGTCGACCATGTGGCCTTTGCAGGGCTGGCGAAGTTCGACGGCCACCGCCACCGCGGGCTCGAGCCGGGCGAGCTTGCGCAGATCGCCGGGCGCGCCGGGCGGCACATGGCGGACGGCACCTTCGGTGTGACCGGCGAGGCCCACGACCTCGACCCCGAGGTGATCGAGGCGATCGAGAACCACGCCTTCCCCCCCGTCACGCGGCTGATGTGGCGCAACCACGCGCTGGAGTTCGGCTCGATCGCGCGGCTGATCGCGAGCCTCGAGGTAAGCCCGTCGCGCCGGGACCTTTTGCGCGCGCGCGAGGCCGACGACATGGCGGCGCTGCGGGTGCTCGAGGCCGACCCCGACACCGCGCGCCTCGCCGACCGGCCCGACCGCGTGCGGCTGTTGTGGGAGGCCTGCCAGATCCCCGACTTCCGCAAGACCGGCGCGGGCGACCATGCCGGGCTGGTCGGGCGGATTTACCGGTTCCTGCTGTCGGGCAGAGGCGTTATACCCTCGGACTGGATCTCGGGTCAGGTGCGGCGCATCGACCGGGTGGACGGGGATATCGACGCGCTGTCGAAGAGACTGGCGTTCATCCGCACCTGGACGTATGTGGCGAACCGTGGCCGCTGGCTCGAGGATCCGGCCGAATGGCGCGAGGCGACGCGGGCGGTCGAGGATCGCCTCTCGGATGCCCTGCACCAGCGGCTGACGCAGCGATTCGTGGACCGGCGCACCTCGGTGCTGATGCGCCGGCTGAAACAGAAGGAGCGGCTCGTGGCCGACGTGAACGACAAGGGCGAAGTCACGGTCGAGGGCGAGTTCATCGGCCGCCTCGACGGGTTCCGCTTCACCGTGGACCAGACGGCCACGGGCGACGAGCTGAAAACGCTGCAATCGGCCTCGGTGGCAGCGTTGCAGAGCGAGTTCGCGCGCCGCGCGGACCGGCTGTATCTGAGCCCGGACAGCGAGCTTGACGTGACCGAGCAGGGCGGGCTGATGTGGGGCGACCAGGCAATCGGCCGGGTCGAGAAGGGTGACACGATCCTGACGCCCAAGGTGCGCGTCTTCATCGATGACATGGTCGAGCCGCAGGTCGCCGAGAAGATCGAGCGCCGGCTGGTCCATTGGCTGACCCGCAAGGTCAACGCGCTGTTCGAGCCGATGCTGACCATGCAGGCCGACGAGGCGGTGACCGGGCTTGCGCGCGGCGTCGCGTTCCGGCTGGGCGAGGGGCTGGGCATCCAGCCGCGCCGCGCCCTGTCCGACGATCTCCGCGCGCTGGGGCAGGACGAGCGCGCGGCGTTGCGCAAGCACGGCGTGCGGTTCGGCCAGCACAACATCTTCATGCCGGCGCTGCTCAAGCCCGCGCCCACGCGAATGCGGCTGATCCTGTGGAGCCTGTGGGAGGGACTCGACGACTTCCCCTCGGCGCCGCCGGCGGGGCATGTGACGGTGCCGGTCGCGCCCGGCATGCCGCATGGCTATTACGAGAAGGCCGGCTACCGCGTCTGCGGCCCGCGCGCGGTGCGCATCGACATGCTCGAACGGCTGGCCGACATGATCCGCCCGCTCGACGGCAAGGGCGGCTTCGAGGCGACGGCCGACATGTTGTCGATCACCGGCTGCACGCTGGAACAGTTCGCCGAGATCATGAAGGGGCTGGGCTTTGCCGCCGAGCGGGCCGAGCGCGTGAAGCCGATCCGCGCCGCCGCCGCAAACGATGCGTCGGCGGTCGCGGCCGGGGATCAGCGCGAGGATCAGGCCGGGGCAACGGCTGGCGAGGCATCTTCGGGCGAGGTAACGGCGGGCGCGGCACACTCGGACGAGGCGCCGGGGAGCGAGACCGCCGCAACGGGCGAGCCGCCCGCGCCGGATCAGACGCCCGACGCGGCGGCGCAAGCATCGGTCGCCGCGGGCGCGGAACCCGCCCCGGCCGAAGCCGAGACCGAAACCGCCGCAGCGCCGGCCGAAGCTGCCGCCGAGGTGGCTGCCGGCCCAGCGCCCGAGGCGGCCGCCGACCCAGCGCCCGAGGTGGCTACCGGCCCAGCGCCCGAGATGGCCGCCGACCCAGCGCCCGAGGCCGCTGCCGACCCAGCGCCCGAGGTGGCCGCCGACCCAGCGCCCGAGGCGGGCGAGACGGCGCCCGCCGGCACCGAAACCGAAGTCTTCTACACCTTCACGCTGCGCCCGCGCCAGCGGCCGGGCCGGGGCCCCGGGCAGGGCCGCGGCAGCGACGAGACGGCCGAGCAGCAGCAGCAGCGCGCTCCACGCGGTCGCCGCGCACCGCCCGCCCAGACCGGTGACACGGGCGAGGCTCAGGGCGAGGCGCAACCCCGCGGCGGACGTAGCGACCGCGGTGACCGCGGCGGCAAGCCGCACGGCGCCGGGCACGGCAAGGGACGCAAGGGCAAGCCGGGCTTCGAGCCAGGCAGCAATCGCCCGCCACGGACCGAGGAGGTTCGCGCGAGTGCCCCGCCCCCGCGACCGAAACGCGAGGACAAGCCGGTCGATCCCGACAGCCCCTTCGCGATCCTGATGCAGCTCAAGAAGCCCTGACGCATGGGCGCCGCGCCCGAGCCCGAAGACCGGCTGCGCGTCGACAAATGGTTGTGGCAGGCGCGATTTCTGCGCTCGCGCGCGCTGGCAGCCGAGCTTGCCGGCTCGGGGCGGCTCAGGATCAATGGCGTGCATTGCGCCAAGCCGGCCCAGACAGTGCGGCCGGGCGATGTGCTGACCTTCCCGCAAGGCGCGCGGATCCGGGTCATCAGGGTCGATGCGATCGGGGTCCGGCGCGGCCCGGCACCCGAGGCGGCGACGCTCTACACCGACCTCGACCCGCCCGAGGCGCGGCCCGAGGACGCGGCCGGGGCCGATGTTTCGCCCCCCGGCGCGCGCGATCCCGGGACCGGGCGGCCGACGAAGCGGGCGCGTCGGGAAATCGACATGCTGCGACGCAACGGACCTTGAAGCGCGGCGCCGCCCCGCCTAAAACGCAAGCGAAAGACTCGGGCATACGCGCCCGCCTGACGCTTGCCGATGTCAGGATTGCCGCACAGGAGCCGACTTCGATGACGTATGTGGTGACCGACAACTGCATCAAGTGCAAATACACCGATTGCGTCGAGGTCTGCCCGGTCGACTGTTTCTACGAGGGCGAGAACATGCTCGTCATCCACCCCGACGAATGCATCGATTGCGGCGTCTGCGAGCCGGAATGCCCGGCCGACGCGATCCGCCCGGACACCGAATCGGGGCTCGAGAAGTGGCTCGAGGTCAACAAGCAGTATGCCGACGCCTGGCCCAACATCACCCAGAAGAAGGATCCGCTGCCCGAGGCCGAGAACTTCGATGGCGAATCGGGCAAGTTCGAGAAGTTCTTTTCCGAGGCGCCCGGGACGGGCGACTGACATGGATTGTTCGCCTCAGGTCAATTGTGACGGCTTTCTCTCGCGGATTTGAACGCTGATTCACCGCCTGTTCCGGGGGGTTGCAGGAATCCCACCGCCATCTTGCGGTGTGGGGCTGGAAAATCCGGCAGTTTCATGTTACATATTTGTCGCAAGGAGAAAGGCGCGTCGGCATTCTCTCAAATGTCCGGCCAGGCCCTCTCGACTGCTTTGCTCCACCGCCGCGGAGGCAATCCTGGTGGCGGCCATCTTTTGCCCTGACGTGTCCCCCCGCGTCGCGGCTCCTTGAAGACCGGAGACATCATGTCCAAGAAGTCCAGCGATGCTGCGAACGTCTTTCGTGCCAACGACTATGTCGTCTACCCGGCGCATGGCGTCGGCCGGATCCTGTCCATCGAGGAGCAGGAGATCGCCGGGATGCAGCTCGAACTGTTCGTCATCTCCTTCGAGAAGGACAAGATGACGCTTCGGGTGCCGACCGCCAAGGCCACCTCGATCGGCATGCGCTCGCTGTCGAGCCCCGATCTGGTGGCGAAGGCGCTGGCGACGCTCAAGGGCCGCGCCAAGGTCAAGCGGGCGATGTGGTCGCGCCGTGCGCAGGAATACGAGCAGAAGATCAATTCCGGCGACCTGATCTCGATCGCCGAGGTGGTGCGCGACCTCTATCGCGGCGGCGACCAGCCCGAGCAGTCCTATTCCGAGCGCCAGCTCTACGAGGCGGCGCTGGAGCGGCTGACCCGCGAGATCGCCGCGGTCGAGCGTCTCGACCACGCCAACGCGGCCGCCCGCGTCGATGCGATGCTCGAGGCCAAGGCCGCCTGATCGGATCACGCCGGGCCCGTCGGACCCACGAACATCAGACGCCGCCGGTCACCCCTGACCGGCGGCGTTTCTGCATCCGGCCCCGGGCCGGTCAGCCGCGATCGAAGAACCGCCGCAGGATCGCGAGATAGAGCGCCGACAGCCGCGCGATGTCGGCCACCGGCACGCGCTCGTCGACCTGATGCATGGTGTCGCCGACCAGGCCGAATTCCATCACCGGGCAGATCGCCTTGATGAAGCGCGCATCCGAGGTGCCGCCCCCGGTGGTCAGCGCCGGGCGCTCCAGCGTCTCGCGCGTGATGGTCTCGACCACCAGATCGACGGCGCCGCCCGGCTGGGTCAGGAAGCTCTCGCCCGAGACCTGCCAGTCGATGGTGGCTTCAGCCCCGGTGCCGCCAAGCTCGGCGGTCACGATCTCCTCGACCCAGACCTTCACGCTGTCGGAGGTGTGCAGGTCATTGAAGCGGATGTTGAACACCGCCCTGCCCTCGGCCGGGATCACGTTGCTGGCGGGGTTGCCCACGTCGATCGAGCTGAGCGCGAGCGTCGATTGCTGGAAATGCGCCGAGCCGAGGTCGAGCGGCGTGTCGGCCAGCCGCGCGCAGATCCGCGCCAGCACCGGCAGCGGGTTCAGCGCGCGTTCGGGATAGGCGGTGTGACCCTGCCGGCCGGTCACCCGCAGGTGGCCGGTCATCGAGCCGCGCCGCCCGATCTTGACCACGTCGCCAAGGCGCGCGACCGAGGTGGGCTCACCCACAATACAGAAATCGACCGCCTCGCCCTGCGCGGCCATCCAGTCGAGGATCGCGCGCGTGCCATCGAGCGAGGGCCCCTCCTCGTCGCCGGTGATCAGCAGAGCGATCGAGCCCGCGGGCGGCGTCTCGCGCACCATCCGCGCGGCAGCGGCGACGAAGGCCGCGACCCCCGATTTCATGTCGGTGGCGCCCCGGCCGTAGAGGATGCCGTCGCGGATCTCGCCGCCGAAGGGGTCTGCGCTCCAGGCGGCGGCATCGCCCACCGGCACCACGTCGGTGTGCCCGGCGAACGCGAAGACCGGCGCGGCGCGGCCCCAGCGGGCGTAGAGGTTCTCGACCCCGCCGCGGCTGATGCGGGTGCAGACGAAGCCCAGCGGCGCGAGGGTCCGTTCCAGCAGCGCGATGGCGCCGCCCTCGGCGGGTGTGACCGACGGGCAGCGGATCAGCGCCGCAGTCAGCTCGACCGGATCGATCATGTCCTCTCCCCCCACCCGCCCGGGCCTGGCCGGGTCACCGCGCTTCGTCCCCGTCGTCACGCCGACCCTGCGGCGCGCCGTTCGCCCGGCGCAGACCATGCGGATGCCTAGCGCGTCGGTGGCGCGCACGGAAGCGGGAAGCGATGCGCGCCCCCGCAGGCGAGGGTCGCCCCGGCCGCGTCAGTCGACGAAGGCGCGCTCGACGACGAACTCGCCAGGGCGGTTGTTCGCACCCTCGGTCAGCCCTGCCGCCTCGAGCCGGGCCTTGACGTCCTTCAGCATCGCCATCGAGCCGCAGATCATGCCGCGATCGTCGGCAGGCCGGATCGGGGGGACGCCGAGATCCTCCCACAGCTTGCCGGAATCCATCAGGTCCGTCAGGCGGCCCATCCGCGGGCTGGGATCGCGCGTGGTGGTGGCGTAGTGGACAAGCTGCGCGCTCGCCTCCTCGCCCACCAGCGGGTCGTCCCGGGTGATCGCCACCAGTTCGCGGCCATAGTCCAGCTCGGCATCGAGGCGGCAGGTGTGCAGCAGGTAGACCTTCTCGAACTTGGTGTAGGTCTCGGGGTCGCGCACCAGCGAGGCGAACGGGGCGATGCCCGTGCCGGTCGAGAACAGATAAAGCCGCTTGCCCGGGATCAGCGCGTCGTTGACCAGCGTGCCGGTGGGCTTCTTCTTCATCAGGATGATGTCGCCGACGACGATCTTCTGGAGATGCTCGGTCAGCGGGCCGCCGGGCACCTTGATCGAGAAGAATTCCAGCTCCTCGTCCCAGCTTGGCGAGGCGATCGAATAGGCGCGGTAGACCGGGCGCTCGGCGTTCGGCAGACCGATCATGACGAACTCGCCCGAGCGGAAGCGGAAGCTCGCCGGTCGAGTGATGCGGAACTTGAACAGCCGGTCGGTGTAGTGCTTCACCTCGGTCACGGTTTCGGCGAACACGTTGTCGGGGATCGGGAAGGCCGTGGGGGCCAGGGCGGCAGTGCTTGCGGTCATCGTCGGTGGCCTCCTCGGGGGCCGTCCCGGCCATGCGCCGGGCCATCGGGTTTCCGGTCTCGGCGTCGATCCCCTTGGGGGGCGCCGCGAATTCCACTTTTCGCGCCTGTTTTGTTTGCGTACAAACAAATAGGCAATGGCCAATATGGTCGCAAGGGGGTCTGCCGCATGTCCGCCGCCGATGCAAGCGAGTCTGTGGAAACCATCGCGGGCATCGACGTGGGCGGGACCTTCACCGACCTGATCCTGATCGGCGGGCCCGGCGGCGGGGTGCGGATCGCCAAGACGCCGACCACGCCGGGGAATCAGGCGGATGGCGTGCTGGCGGCGCTGGCCGCGGCGGGGGTGGCGCCGGCCGCGCTCGACCTGATCGTGCATGGCACCACCACCACGACGAACGCGGTGCTGGAACGGCGGCTGGCGCGCACCGGGCTCATCACCACGGCGGGCTTTCGCGATGTGCTCGAGCTGGGCCGCCGCACCCGGCCGCAGCCCTATGGCATGACCGGGCAGTTCCGCCCGGTGATCCCGCGCGACCTGCGCCTCGAGGTGGCCGAGCGGATGGACGCGGCCGGCGAGGTGCTGGTGCCGCTCGACGAGGCGGGCGTCGAGGCGGCGGCGCGGCGGCTGCTGGCGCTGGGCTGCGAGTCGCTGGTGATCCACTTCCTGCATGCCTACGCAAACCCCGCGCACGAGATCCGCGCGGCCGAGATCGCCGCCCGGGTCTGGCCGAACGGCCACATCACCATGGGCCATGCGCTGCTGTCGGAAAGCCGCGAGTTCGAGCGGGGTGCCACGGCCGCAGTGAACGCGAGCGTGCAGCCGATCCTGGAACGCTACCTCGCGCGGCTTCAGGCCGAGCTTGCGGCGCAGGGCTATGCGCGCGACGTGCTGGTGATGAACGGCAATGGCGGCATGGTCTCGGCGCGCCTTGCGGGGCGCGAGGCGGCCAAGACCGTGATGTCGGGCCCGGCCTCGGGCGTGATGGCGGCGGCCTATACCGGGCGGCGGGCGGGCTGCCCGAACCTGATCACCTATGACATGGGCGGCACCTCGTCGGATGTCTCGCTGATCCGGGGCGCGGAGCCGGCGGTCAGCCACGAGATCGAGATCGAATACGCCATGCCGATCCATGTGCCGATGGTGGATGTGCGCAGCATCGGCGCGGGCGGCGGCTCGATCGTCTCGGTGGACGAGGGGGGCCTGCTGCGCGTGGGCCCCGAGAGCGCGGGGGCGAGCCCGGGCCCGATCTGCTTCGGGCGGGGCGGAACCCGGCCCACCATCTCGGACGCGAACCTTCTGCTGGGGCGGCTCAACCCCGCGCGCCTGCTGTCGGTCGAGGGAACGCCGCCGGTCGCCGCCGTCCGCGCGGCCTTCGCGCGGGTGGGCGACGCCCTGGGCCTCGACGCCGAGGCGGCGGCCGAGGCGGCGATCCGGGTGGCGAATGCGAAGATGGCGGGGGCGATCCGCATGGTGTCGATCTCGATGGGCCACGACCCGCGCGATTTCGCGCTGTTTGCCTTCGGGGGGGCGGGGCCGCTGCACGCGGCAGCCCTGGCGCGCGAGCTTGCCATCCCCCGCGTGCTGATCCCCGCCCGGCCCGGCATCACCAACGCGCTGGGCTGCGCGGTCGCCGACCTGCGCCACGACTTCGTGCGCACGGTGAACCGCCCGCTCGACGCCGTCGACATGGGGGCGGTGCATGCGGTCCTGGCCGAGCAGA
The DNA here is from genome assembly GCA_032251175.1 of Thermohalobaculum sp. Lineage (GTDB taxonomy): Bacteria > Pseudomonadota > Alphaproteobacteria > Rhodobacterales > Rhodobacteraceae > Thermohalobaculum. Next base: position 1,948 of record JAVVFE010000020.1, on the reverse strand, counting down.
CGGGCATGGGCCGCGCGATGGTGGTGCAGAACGGCGCGGCCCTGCGCCGGGTGCGCGAGGTCCACACCGCCGACATGCAGTTCGTGGGGCAGACCCACCTGATCCGCGTCGCCCTGCCGGACGCGCGGCCCACGCGCGAGACGCTGCAAAGCCTGTTCGAGACCGCCTATTTCGCCCGCTTCAAGGTGGAACTCCCGCAGATCCGGGCGAACCTCGTGAACCTCAACACCTCCGTGATCGGCGAGCGGGCCGAGGTCGATCTCGCCGCACTCGCCGCCGTCACGCCGGGCGCGACGCTCAAGGATGCGCTCGACCACCGCCGCCCGGTGCGCTTCGGCGACGCGTGGCACGACACGCCCGTCTATGCCCGCGCCCGGCTGCCGGTGGAGGCGCGCATCCCCGGCCCCGCCATCGTCGAGCAGATGGACACCACCATCGTGATTCCGCCCGGCGACCGGGCCGAGGGTGCTGCGGACGGCAACCTGTTCATCCATGTGGGGGCGGCATGATCGATCCGGTGACGCTGACGGTGATCGAGGCCGCGCTTCAGCAGATCTGCGACGAGATGGACCTCGCGTTTTCGCGCGCGGCCTTCTCGCCGATCATCGCCGAGGCGAACGACCGCTCGGACGGGATCTATTCGCCGATCGACGGCGCGCTGATCGCCCAAGGCGCGGGCGGCCTGCCGGTCTTCGTCGGCACCATGCAGTTCTCGACCCGCTGCCTGATCGAGCGCATTCGCGACGGCGTCACCGCGGCGCCCGAGCCGGGCGACATCTACATCGTCAACGACCCCTATCTGGGCGGCACGCACCTGATGGACGTGCGCTTCGCCATGCCGTTCTGGCGGGCGGGCGAAATCTTCTGCTGGCTGTCGAACACTGGCCACTGGCCCGACATCGGCGGCGCGGTGCCCGGCGGCTTCTCGGCCTCGGCCACGGCGGTCGAGCAGGAGGGGCTGCGGCTGCCCCCCGTCAAGCTGTTCAAGCGCGGCGCGATGGACACGGAGATCTACCAGATCATCTGCTCGAACATCCGCGTGGCCGAGCAGCGGATCGGCGACGTCAAGGCGCAGGCGGCGGCGCTGATGGTGGGGGCGGACGGGCTGACGCGCCTTCTGGACCGCTATGGCGACGCGGTGGTGCGCGAGGCAATCGGCGAGTTGCGGACGCGGGCGGCGGCGCGGATGCGGGCCGGGATCGCGGCGATCCCCGAGGGCACCTACCGAGCGACCGCTTATGTCGATTCGGACGGGGTGGTGAACACGCCGCTGGAAATCCGCCTCGCCGTGACGAAGGCGGGCGAGCGGCTTACCTTCGACTTCGCGGGCTCGTCGCCGCCCTGCCAGGGGCCGATGAACTCGGTTCTGGCGACCACGCTGTCGTCGGTCTACCTCGCCATGCGCCACATCTTCCCCGACGTGCCGATCAGCGCGGGGGCGTTCGAGCCGCTCGAGGTCATCACGCCCGCGGGCACCTTCCTCGACGCGCACTACCCCCGCCCGGTCTCGGGCTGCGCGGCCGAGGTCAGCCAGCGCATCGCGGAAGCCGTGTTCGCAGCCCTGGTGCAGGCGATCCCCGACCGGGTGACGGCCGCGCCCGCCGGCACCTCGGGCAACTTCGCGCTGGGTGGGCACGACCCCGCGCGCGGGCGGGATTTCGTGATGTATCAGCTCTCGGGCGGGGGCTATGGCGGGGCCAAGGGGCTCGACGGGCTCACCAACGGATGTTCCACCATCGGGATTTCCAAGGCACCCCCGGTCGAGATCATGGAGCAGCAGTTCCCCGTGCTCTACCACCGCTACGCGTTGCGCGAGGGCTCGGGCGGGGCGGGGCGCTGGCGCGGCGGCTTCGGGCTCGACTACGAGATCGAGCTGCGCCGGGGCAGCGCCAGCGCCAGCTTCGTGATGGATCACGGCCGCACCGGCCCGCAGGGCGCGCTGGGTGGC
>JAVVFE010000019.1:0-17679 GCA_032251175.1 Thermohalobaculum sp. | reverse complement strand
GGGGAAGCCTGCATCCTCGTAGGCGCGGCGGATCTCGTCGGGTGCGATGACGGATTGCAGGAAGATTTGGTCCTCGCGGCCTTTCATGGCCTCTGTCAGGGACTTGAGGAGCGGTGCCGCGAGGATGGGCGAGCCCGCGACCGAGGTCCAGAAGCCGATCAGCCCGTCATAGTGGCCGCGTTCGAGCATTGCGCGGGTAAAACGCGGCACGAGGCTGAGATCGTTGAAGAATTGCGCGGTGACGTCGACCGGATTGAGGGCCGAGGCGAAGGGGACGACCGCCTTGATCTCGGCTTGCGCGTCGGCGGGCATCGGCGCCACGTCGAGCCCCGCATCCTCGGCGGCGTCGGCCATCAGGACGCCCGCGCCGCCCGAGATCGTCACCAGCCCCAGCCGGCGCCCGGCGGGGTAGATGCGCGGGCGGCAGGCATAGGCGATGTCGAGCATCTCCTCGGTCGATCTCGCCCGCCACGCGCCGTGCTGGCGCAGGACCGCGTCGTAGATTGCATCCTCGCCCGCGAGCGAGGCGGTGTGCGAGGACGCCGCCGCCGCGCCCACCGCCGAGCGGCCGACCTTCATGAAGATCACCGGCTTGCGGGCGGCGCGGGCGGCTTCCAGCGCCTCGGACAGCATCGGCCCGTCCTTCACCGACTCGGCATAGGCCATGATGGTGTGGACGTTTTCGTCCGCGGCCAGCAGGCGGATGCATTCGGCGATGTGCAGGTCGGCCTCGTTGCCGGTGGTCAGCCAGTAGCGGATGCCGAGGCCCCGCAGGTGGCTGACCATGTAGATGTGGCTGCCATAGGCGCCGGACTGCGAGGCAATGGAGATGCCGCCCGGCGTGGGTGTCGCGCGGTCGATGGTCGACGTGAAGGTGGGGTAGAACCTCAGCGCCGAGTTGAAGGCGCCGAGGCAGTTGGGGCCGATGATGCGCACGCCCGTCTCGCGGGCGAGGCGAGTGAGGTCGGCCTGCATGGCGATGCCCTCGCCCCCCATCTCGGCGAAGCCCGAGGAGAAGATGAGGACGGTCTTCGCGCGCTTGGCGGCGGCCTGGCGGACCACCTCGGCCACGCCCGCGGCGGGGACGGCGACGAGGACGAAATCGACCTCCGCAGGGATGTCGGCAAGCGTCGGGTAGGCTTGCAGGCCCTGCACGCGGTCGCGGTTCGGGTTGACCGGGTAGACCGCGCCCTCGAACCGCTGGGCGATCATGTGGGCGAGCGGGCGCCCGCCGATCCGGCGTGGGTCGTCCGAGGCGCCGACGATGGCGATCGAGCGGGGGCTGAGCAGGTCGTCGAGCGTGGTCACGTCCCGCCCCCGACGCTGTAGCCGCCGCAGACATAGAGGGTCTGGCCGGTGATGTAGCCGGCCTGATCCGAGGCGAGGAAGGCGACGGCGGCGGCGACTTCCTCGGGCGCGCCCATGCGGCCGAGGGGGACGCGGGCGACGAGGGCCGCGCGGGCGGGCGAGCCTTCGGGCTGGTTCTCGGCGAACATCTCGGTGTCGATCGGGCCGGGCGCCACGCAGTTCACCGTGATGCCGTGGGGCGCGAGTTCGAGCGCCATCGAGCGGGTGAGGCCCGCGACGCCGGCCTTCGAGGCGGAGTAGACCGCGCGCTCGGCCTTGCCGAGTGCCGCGCGTGAGCCCAGCGTGACGATCCGCCCGAAGCCGGCCGCGCGCATCGCGGGGGCGAGCGCCTGCATCGCCCAGATGACGGACTCGATGTTCACGCGCATGGCGTGGGCGAACTGGTCGGAGGTGACGCCGTCGAGCGGGGCGGCCTCGACCACGCCGGCGTTGGCGATCAGGCGCAGGGGGGCGAAGTCGGCGGCGATGGCGGCGAGCGCCTCGCGGGCGTCGGGCGCGGCGAGGTCGACGGCGCGGTGGATGCCGCGGAAGTGGGGCACGGGGCGGCGGGAGATGCCGATCACGGTGAAGCCGTCATCGGCGAGGCGCGTGGCGATGGCCCGGCCGATGCCGCGGCTGACGCCGGTGACGAGGATGTGTTCGCGTCCCATGGTCCCCTCCTCAGGCCGGGGTGTCGATGGGCAGGCCGAGCAGCGCCCGGCGCTTGAGCCAGAGCGCGGGCCGGTAGCGGTCGTCGCCGGTGATCGCCTGCAACCGCTCGAGAATGCGCAGGCAGGTGGAATGGCCGAGATCGTCCGCCAGCCCCATCGGCCCCAGCGGGTAGTTGAGGCCGAGGCGCATCGCGGTCTCGATGTCGGCCGGGGTGGCGAGCCCGATCTCGGCCATGTAGCAGCCGAGATTGGCGATCATCGCCGCGATGCGCTGGGCGATGAAGCCGGGGCTGTCGCCGATCGCGGTGACCTTGCGGCCGTTGGCGGCGATGGCGGCGGCCACGGCGTCGCGGGCGGCGGGGTCGGCGCCGGGGGCGGTCATGATCGTCACCCGGCGCGAGGTGTCGCAGGTCAAGTCGATGCAGACGAGGCGGCGGAAGTCGGCCCCTGTGGCCAGCGCCATGTGGGTGGCGTCGTCGCCGATGGGGGCGGCGAGGATCGGGCTTTCGCCATCGTCGGGCACGATGCGCAGGCCGAGCGATTCGGCGAAGGTGCCGAGCGCCTCGTCGGGTTCGGCGAGGCTGATGGTCTTGGCGGGGTCGGCGGTGGTCTCGTGGTCGGGCGAGGGCGGGTCGATCTGCTCGGCGCCCGCGTAGCGATACCAGCCGGCGCCGGTCTTGCGGCCCAACAGCCCTGCATCGAACATCGCCTTGTGGTTGGCCGAGGTCGCGAGGCGGCGGTCCTGCTGGTAGCCCTCCCACACGATCTGGCTGACGGGGTAGTTCACGTCGATGCCGGTGAGGTCCATCAACTCGAACGGCCCCATGCGGAAGCCGCGGCAGTCGCGCATGACGGCGTCGATCTGGGCGGGGGTGGCGGCGCCCTCGTGGGCGATGCGCAGCCCCTCGGTCGTGAAGGCGCGCCCGCCCATGTTGACGAGGAAGCCGGGGCTGTCCTTGACCGTCACCGGCACCCGGGTCATGCGCTTGCCCAGCGCCATGAGGGTGGCGACGACCTCGGGGGCGGTTTCGGCCGCGCGGATCACCTCGACCAGCTTCATCAGCGGCACGGGGTTGAAGAAGTGCAGCCCCGCCACGCGGTCGCGGCGCTGGCAGGCGCGGGCGATCAGCGCGATCGGGATGGACGAGGTGTTCGAGGCGAGGATGCAGTCGGGCGCCACCACGGCCTCGAGGTCGGCGAACAGGGCGCGCTTGACGGCGAGGTCCTCGTAGACCGCCTCGATGACCGCATCGCAGGGGGCGAGGGCGGCGGTGCCGGTGACCGGCTCGATCCGGGCGGCGGCGGCCGCGGCGTCGGCGGGGCCGATGCGGCCCTTGTCGGCGAGGCGGTGCAGGTGGCCTGCGATGGTCTCCCTGGCCGCCCGGGCCGCGCCCTCGCGCGCGTCGAGCAGCAGCACCCGCATGCCGCCCTGCGCCGCGACCTGGGCGATGCCCTGGCCCATGGCGCCGGCGCCGGCAACGCCGAGGATGTAGTCGGCTGCGTCCGCTGGTTTCATCTTGCGCCTTCCTGCCAGTCGCCGATCTGCCTTGGGGAGACTAGCAGAGCCGCGCGAACATGGAATAGTGTTTTGCCAGTCGAAACAGGGAGAGGGAAAGGCGATGTCCGACCAGCTTGTGATCACCGAGCGGCCCGAGCCGGGTGTGGCGCTGGTGCGCCTGAACCGGCCCGAGGCGATGAACGCGCTGAACATGGCGGCGCGCAAGGCGCTGGCGGCGGCCTTCGCGGCGCTGCACGACGACGCAAGCGTGCGCGCCATCGTGCTGACCGGCGACGAGCGCGCCTTTGCCGCGGGCGCCGACCTGAAGGAATTCGCGACCGCGACACCGGTCGAGATCATGCAGCGCCGGGCCGAACGCTACTGGAACACGGTGGCCGCGACCCCCCAGCCGGTGATCGCGGCGATCCGCGGCCACGCGCTGGGCGGCGGGCTGGAGCTGGCGATGGCGTGCGACCTGATCGTGGTGGGCGAGGGCGCGAGCCTGGGCCAGCCCGAGGTGCGGGTGGGCATCATGCCCGGCGCCGGGGGCACGCAGCGGCTGACCCGGGCGGTGGGCAAGTTCAACGCGATGAAGATGTGCCTGACCGGCAAGCCGGTGACCGGCCCCGAGGCGCTGCGCATGGGGCTGGCCTGCGACTGCGTGCCGGATGCGGATGTGCTGGACACCGCGCTGAAGATGGCGGGCACGATCGCGCGGATGCCGCCGCTCGCGGTGCAGGCGATCAAGGAGGCGGTGGTGAAGGGGGCGGACGCCCCGCTCGATGCGGCGCTGGCGTTGGAGCGCAAGGCGTTCCAGCTTCTGTTCGCGACCGCCGACCGCACCGAGGGGATGGCCGCCTTCATCGAAAAGCGCCGGCCCGACTTCCGGGGCGAGTAGGGGGGAAGCCGCCTCGCGGCCGGCGATGCGCGGCGATGCGCGGCGATGCGATCCGCGGGAAGCGTCGCGGGGAGTTCTGGGGCGGACGGGAGGCCCCCCCGCCGCGGCGCGCGCCGCTCCTGCGCCCGTTCCGCACCAAGCCGCACCAAGCCGCGCGCCGGGCAGGAAGCGCGAGTCCATCGGTCGGGATGGGTGTATGCTGCACTGAATGGGGCTGCGCGGGGGGCGGGCGATGTGCTGGAGCGAGGCGGCATCGCTGGGGATGGTGGGGCTGGGGGCGGTCGCGACCGGTGTCACGCTGATGCGCGGCAAGCCGCGGGCCATCCCCGTGGCGCTGGGCTATTTCACCGCGATGGAGGGGCTGCAATACGCCGGCTATCAGGTCATCGACCAGTGCGGCACGACCGCGAACCAGGCGATCACCCTGCTGTCGTTCCTGCACATCGTGTTTCAGCCCTTTGTCATCAACGCCTTCATGATGGAGCTGCTGCCGGCGCCGGTGAAGGCGCGGCTGCGGCGCGCGGTCTATGGCGCCTGCGCGCTGTCGGCGGCGGTGATGCTGGTGCAGCTTGTGCCGATCGACCGCTTCGGGCCGTGCCTGCCGGGCAGCGCGCTGTGCGGGGCCGAGCTGTGCCTGGTTTCGGGCGAGTGGCACATCGCCTGGCAGGTGCCCTACAACGGGGTGCTGGTGCCGCTGGAGCAGGCGCTGGGGCTGTGGTCGGGGTTCCCGACCTATGTGCTGGCGGTCTTCGTCGTGCCGCTGGCCTATGGCGCATGGCGCTTCGTGCTGTTCCACGCGCTTCTGGGGCCGATCCTCGCGCGCCTGCTGAGCGACGACCCGACCGAGACGCCGGCGATCTGGTGCCTGTTCTCGATCGGCCTGCTGCTGATCGGGCTGAGCCCGGCGATCTGGCGGCGCTTTGCGGTGCGCGACTGGGTCCTCTGGCCGAGGGCCTGGCGTGCCTGAGCGCGCGCCTCGGGTGCCGCGCCGCACGGCACCCCGCGCAGCGGACCCGCGCGGCCGGCGCGCGGACCGGGTGGCCGCCTGCGGGCTGGTATCGGATGGATGCGGTGTGGCATCACGTCGTTGTGACTTTCCATCACGGCGGCATATATGTCGAGCGATCCGCATCTGAAGGGACCCATTCATGCTGCATATTGATCTGCCGACCCGAGCCGACATCGAGAGCCTTTCTGCCCATCGCAGCCAGCCGACCGTGTCGATCTACCTGCCGACAACGCCGCTGACCCAGGACGCCCCGCGCGACCGGCTGGAACTGAAGAACCTGCTCAAGACCGCGGTCGGGCAGATGGAGGCGGCTGAGACTCCGAAGCGCAGCATCTGGCCGATCGAGGAAGCGATCACGGGCCTGATCGCGGACGACGAGTTCTGGGTCGATCAGGCGAACAGCCTTGCGATCTTTGCCTCGCCCGAGCGGCTCAGGACCTTCCGCCTTCCGAACCGGCTCGAGAGCATGGTCGAAGTGTCGGACCGCGCGCACCTCAAGCCCTTGCTGCGCGCCGTGACCTTCCCGCACAACGCCTATGTGCTGGCGATCAGCGCGGGCCATTGCCGGCTGATCGAGCTGTCGGCAGACCTGCCGCCGCGCGAGGTCAAGGTGCCCGGCCTGCCGCGCGACTTCAGCGATGCGACCGGCAAGAGCAGCCACATCGAGAAGGGCATGATGGGTGGCAGCGAGGCGATGAGCGAGAGCGCGCTGTTCAACCGCTATTCGCGGGTCGTCGACAAGGCGCTGCGGCCGTTCCTGGCGGGTCACGAGCGGCCGCTGATCGTGGCGGCGAGCGAGCCGCTGGCGTCGATCTACCGCTCGGTCTCGACCTATCCGCACACCGCCGCGCAGGTGATCGCGGGCAGCGCCGATCACACCCGCGACCACGAGATCGCGGCCGCCGGGCGCAGCATCCTCGACGGCATCCATGCCGCGCAGATCGCGTCGCTGGGCGCCCTGTTCGAGACGCGCAAGGGGCAGGACCGGGCCACGACCGATGTCGCCCGCGCCGCCCGGGCCGCGACCTTCGGCGCCGTCGACACGCTGATCTTCGACATCGACGAGGTGATGCACGGCACGGTGAGCGAGGAGGACGGTGCGATCACCTTCGCCGACGGCCCCTGCGCTGGAACCTATGGCGTGATCGATGAGATCGCGAGCCGCGCGCTGCGCTCGGGCGCCACGCTGGTCGCCGCACGCCGGGGTGACATCCCGGGCGAGGCCAGCCTGGCCGCGATCCTGCGCTACGCGATCTGAGGGCGGCGCGCGGGCGCGCCGACCGGCAGGCCCGACCCGGGTTCGGCGGGCGTTCGCCGGTTCTCGAGCGGGCCGGTGCCTGACGGGCGAACCCGGCGGTCCCGCGCCGCCTTGCGGCGGGGACACGCGCGCCCCGCCGGCTGGCGGGGCGCGGGCAGGGCGGTGGCGCCGGGCGCGTGACATTGCGCGCGGGCGCCTGCATGATCGCGCGCCATCCAGCCGGAGCCATGCGCCATGCCCGCCCTCGATCTGCTCGCCGCCTTTGCCGTCGCCACCCTGATCTTTGCCTACATGCCGGGGCCGGCGATGCTCTACACCGCCGCGCAGACGCTGGCGCGCGGGCGCCGGGCGGGGCTGATGGCGGCGCTGGGAATCCACGCGGGCGGCTATGTCCATGTGCTGTCGGCCGCAGCCGGGTTGTCGGCCCTGCTGCATGCCGTGCCGGTTGCCTTTGTCGTGCTGAGGACGGTGGGGGCGCTGTATCTGGCCTGGCTGGGGGTGCAGATCATCCGCAGCCGGATGACGGGCGAGGCGGCCCATGGGCTGCCGCAGGTGGCGGCCAGGACCGGCCGGCGCGCCTTTGCCGAGAGCGTCGCGGTCGAGGTGCTGAACCCGAAGGCTGCGCTGTTCTTCCTCGCCTTCCTGCCGCAGTTCGTCGATCCCGCGGCGGGCTTGCCGGTCTGGGCGCAGTTCGTGGTGCTGGGCACCATCGTGAACCTGACCTTCACCTCGGCCGACCTGGTCTGCGTGTTCCTGGCGGGCGCGGTGAGCGAGGGGCTGCGCCGCTCGCGCCGGGCCGAGCGGGTGGCGCGCTGGGTGGGCGGGTCGGTGCTGATCGGGCTCGGCGCCAATCTCGCGGTGCAGCGCGCCTGAGCGCGCCGCGGTTCAGCCGCCGCGCAGCGCGGTAAGGGTGGCGTTGGCCGAGATCGCCTCGAGCGAGGTGCGGGCGTCGATCACCACCGGGCCGTCATGCGCGAACGCGCGGGCGACGACCTCGGGCGCCTGGTCGTCGCGGGCGACGGTCAGGCCCAGCGCGCCGAACGCCGCGCCCCAGGCGGCGAAGTCGGGGTTGGCGAGGTCGGTGCCGGCAGTGCGGCGGGGGAAGGCGCGTTCCTGATGCTGGCGGATGGTGCCGTAGGAGCCGTTGTTCGCGATCACCACGATGGGCTTTGCGCCCGTGGCGCGGGCGGTCGCAAGCTCGTTGCCGGTCATCATCGCCCCGCCGTCGCCGGCGAAGGCGATCACCCGGCGCCCGGGCAGGCGCAGGCAGGCAGCAATCGCGCCTGGGATGCCGAGGCCCATCGCGCCGCCGACCGCGCCGATGGCGAGGCTGCCGCCGTCCCAGGGCCAGATCCGGTGAACCCAGCTTGAAAAGTTGCCGGCATCGGTGGTGATCACCGTGTCGGGCGGCGCGCGGCGGGCGAGTTCGGCCACCACGGCGCCGAAATCGACGCCATCGGCGCGGGGGGTGGGGACATATCCCTTGATCGCCGCGCCGCGCGCCCCGGTCTCGGCGGCCCAGAGGCGGCGCGCCTCGGAGATGGCGGCGGGGGCGGCGGCCAGCGCCTCGAGGAAGGCCGCGGGGTCGCAGGCGAGCGCGATCTCGGCGCGGTGCAGCCGGCCCGGCACCGCCGGGTCGGGGTAGACATGGACCAGCGGTTGGTCGGGCACCGGCGCGCGCGGGAAGCTGTAGCCTTGGGTCGGCGTGTCGCCCAGCCGGGTGCCGATGGCGAGCACGAGGTCGGCGCGGGCCAGCGTCTCGACCTGGGCTTTCGGGATCTTGAAGCCGAGATGCCCGGCGAAAAGCGGCGAGGCGTTGTCGAAGATTTCCTGATGCTTGAAGGTCAGGGCGACGGGGATCTGGTGCGCCGCCGCGGCGCGCGCCAGCGCCGCGCGCCCCAGGCCCTGCGACAGCGCCCCGCCCGCGACCAGCAGCGGCCGCTCGGACCGGGCGAGCAGAGCTGCCACGCGCGCGACCTCGTCGGCCGCGGGGCGGGCCGAGGGCAGCGGCAGGGGCGCCACCACCGCGGCGTCGGTCTGGTCGCCCAGCATGTCCTCGGGCAGGGCGATCACCACCGGGCCGGGCGTGCCGGACTGCGCGACCTGCCAGGCGCGGGCCACCGCCTCGGGCAGGCGGGCGGCGTCGGCGACCTCCCACACCGCCTTGGCGATGGTGCCGAACATGGCCGTGTAGTCGACCTCCTGGAAGGCACCGCGGCCGCGCTCGTCGCGCGCAACCTGGCCGATCAGGGCGACGAGCGGGACAGCGTCCTGTTCCGCGAGGTGGATCGCGATCGAGGCATTGGTGGCGCCGGGGCCGCGACTCACGGCGACGACGCCGGGACGGCCGGTGAGCTTGGCGTCGGCCACCGCCATCAGGCCGGCGCCGCCCTCGTGCCGGCAGACCACGAGGTCGATGCGCGCGTCGCCGTGCAGCGCGTCGAGCAGCGCGAGGTAACTCTCGCCCGGGACGCAGAAGATGCGGTCGGCGCCCTGCGCCGCGAGGCAGTCCACCATCAGATCGGCCGCGCGCATCCTCGCCTCCTGCGTCATTCCTGTTTGACGGACACTGTCAAATGCGAAATCGTGTTTCGCAAGTCCGGAAATGCGGGCGATCCGGCGCGGGCTGTGCCGGGGTCAATTACAGGGAGGACCATCACGATGACCAGGATCCCATCCGTTCTGGCAGGTGCCTGCGCGCTTGCCCTTGCCGCCGCGACCGCGGGCTTGTCCGCGGGGGCAGCCGAGCTGAAGCTGCCGGGGCAGTTGTCGTGGACCGCCTATGATACCGGCTCGGCCGGCTACAATCAGGCGGTGGCGATCGGCGCGGCGCTGAAGAACGCGGCCGGCACCAATCTGCGCGTGCTGCCCGGCAAGAACGACGTGGCGCGCTCCGAGCCGCTGCGCCAGGGCAAGGTGGATTTTTCGGCCACCGGGGTCGGCGGCTCGTTCATGGCGCAGGAGGGCGTGTTCGAGTTCGGCGCCGAGGGCTGGGGCCCGCAGCCGGTGCGCGTGCTGATCGCCAACAATGGCGGCGCGGTGGGCCTTGCGATGGGGGTTGCGGCCGATGTCTGCGAGAAGGTGGGCAAGCCGGGCTGCAAGGGCTTTGAGTATGCCGACCTCAAGGGGATGCGGATCGCCTGGGTCAAGGGCGCGCCGGCGCTGAACGTCAACAACACCGCTTACCTGGCCTATGGCGGGCTGACCTGGGACGATGTCGAGCGCGTCGAGTTCGGCGGCTTTGGCGACGCCTGGAAGGGGATGGGTGCGGGGCAGGTCGATGCCGCCTTCGCCTCGACCAATTCGGGGCTGGTCTACGAGCAGGCGACCACGCCGCGCGGGCTCTATTGGCCGCCGATCGACCCGAACAACGCCGAGGGGCTGAAGCGGATGCAGGCGGTGGCGCCGTTCTTCGTGCCGATGACCGCGACCGTGGGCGCGGTGATCGACGGCGGGCCGGGGACGGCGACGGCGGGCTATGCCTATCCCGTGCTGCTGGCGATGGACGCGCAGGAGGAAGAACTGGTCTACCAGATGACCCGGGCGATGGTGGAGTTGTTCCCGCAATATGACGGTAACGCGCCCGGCATCGGCGGCTGGTCGATCGACAGCCAGGATTTCGAATGGGTGGTGCCCTACCATGCCGGCGCGATCCGCTACTTCCGCGAGATCGGCAAGTGGACCGACGCGGCCCAGGCGCACAACGACCGGCTGATCGCGCGCCAGGCGGCGCTGAAGGCGGCCTGGGACAAGCTGGCGGCGGAAAAGCCCGCCGACTGGGCGGCTGCCTGGGATGCGCGCCGGCGCGAGGCGCTGACCGCGGGCGGGTTCGAGGTGGTGTTCTGAGCCCTGCCATCGCCGTGGCCCGCCCGGTGGGGCGGGCCGTCTTCCCAGAGGCCCCAGCCCCGGACATGCCCGATGAGTGAGAACGCCACCGAGCGCGCGCCCGCCGCCCTCGCGGGTGCCGCCCGCGCGGTGGTGATCGCCGCCACCCTGGCCGCGGTGGGGCTGGCCATCCATCAGCTTTTCAACCTGCGCCTTGCGGGGATCGTGCTGATCGAGGGGCGATATCTTTACCTGCTGGGCGGGGTCTTCCTGGCCATGGCCTTCCTGGTCTTTCCGCGCAACCGGGCGGCGGGGCCAGGCTGGTCCGACTGGGGGCTGGCCGCGGCGGCGGCGGGCGCGGTGGGCTGGTTCGCCTGGACCGCCGAGCAGAGCCTGGAATCGGGCTGGGAATATGCCCCGCCGGTGACCGCGCAGTGGCTGTCGGTGGTGGTCTGGGCGCTGATCCTGGAGGCGACGCGGCGGGCCGGGGGGGCCACCCTGTTCGTGATCGTGGCGCTGGTCTCGCTCTACCCGACCTTTGCCGATCGGGTGCCGGACCCGCTGAACGGCTTCGCACAACCGTTCTGGGACGCGATCCCCTATCACATCCTGTCGGCGGAAAGCTCGTTCGGCATTCCGATGAAGGCGTTCGGCAATCTCGTGATCGGTTTCATCCTGTTCGGCGCGGTGTTGCAGAAGACCGGCGGCGGCAAGTTCTTCAACGATCTGGCGCTGTCGCTGGTGGGCGGCTATCGCGGCGGCGCGGCGAAGGTGGCGATCTTCGCGAGCGGCTTCATGGGGTCGATGTCGGGTTCGGTGATCTCGAACGTGCTGACCACGGGGGTGGTGTCGATCCCGGCGATGAAGAAGACCGGCTTCGAGCCCCGCTATGCCGCGGCGACCGAGGCCTGCGCCTCGACCGGCGGCGTGCTGATGCCGCCGATCATGGGGGCCACGGCCTTCGTGATGGCCTCGTTCCTGTCGCGGCCCTATGTCGAGATCGCACTGGCGGCGGCGATCCCGTCGCTGCTGTATTACCTCGCGCTGTTCGTGCAGATCGACGCCTATGCGGCGCGCCGCGGCCTGCGCGGGCTGCCGCGCGCCGAGCTGCCCTCGATGCGCGCGACGATGGCCGAGGGATGGGTCTACATCGCCGTCTTCGCCGTGTTGATCTTCCTGATGATCGGCTGGCGGATCGAGACGCTGGCGCCGTTCTACGCCACCGCGCTGCTGCTGGTGATCAACCAGTCGATGCGCGGGCATCGCTTCACGCTGGCATCGCTGGGCGACCTGATCGTGGGCGTGGGCCGGGCGCTGGCCGAGCTGACCGCGATCCTGCTGGGCGTGGGGCTGATCGTCGGCGCCTTTTCGGCCACCGGGCTTGCCGGCACGCTGGTGAACGATCTGGTGTTCATGGCGGGCGATTCGACGCTGGCGCTGCTGGTGATGGGGGCGCTGACCGCGTTTGTCTTCGGCATGGGGATGACGGTGACGGCGGTCTACATCTTCCTCGCGGTGGTGCTGGCGCCGGCGCTGGAGCAGGCCGGGCTGAACCAGTTGGCGGTGCATCTGTTCATCATCTACTGGGGCATGGTCAGCTTCATCACGCCCCCCGTGGCGCTGGGCGCCTTCGCGGCGGCGACGCTGGCGGGGACGAGCCCGTTCCGCACCGGGTGGGAGGCGATGCGGCTGGGCAGCATCCTCTATCTCGTGCCGTTCTTCTTCGTGCTGAACCCGGCGCTGGTGGGCGAGGCCCCGGCGGGCGAGGTGATCGCGGTGCTCGGCACCGCGCTGGTGGGCGTGTATTTCCTCGGCGCGGCGTTGCAGGGGCATCTGAGCCTGATCGGCGGCTTCGGCCGGGGGGCCGCGGGGCTGGCGATGCGGGCGCTGCTGGGGGCCGCGGGGCTGTTTTTCGCGGCACCCGGGTCCGAGATGATCGGCCTTGGCCACTGGGAGCTGAGCGGCATCGGCCTGGTGCTGGCGGCCGGTCCCATCGTCTATGCCCGCTCGCGCCACCGCGAGGCCCCGGCATGACCCGTAGCACCCACGCCCCCGACCCCGAGGCCGAGGACGGCAAGGACCGCCAGTTCGTGACCGCCCTGGCGCGCGGGCTGTCGATCCTGCGTGCGTTCCGGCCGGGCGAGGTGGCGCTGGGCAACCTGGAGCTGGCCGAGCGCACGAGGCTGCCCAAGCCCACCGTCTCGCGCCTGACCAACACCTTGCGCGAGCTGGGATACCTGGTCGACCACGGGCGCACGGGAACCTACTCGCTGGGACCCGGGGTGCTGGCGCTGGGCTATGCGATGCTGGCCGGGCTGGAGATCCGCGAGCGCGCGCGGCCGATGTTGCAGGCGCTGGCGAACGAGGCCGCCTGTTCCGTGGCGCTGGGGGCGCGCGACCGGCTGTCGGTGGTCTATCTCGACTGCTTTCGGGGGCCTGCAACCTTCACGCTCTCGCTCGAGGTGGGCTCGCGCATCCCGCTGGCGACCACCGCGATGGGGCGGGCGATCCTGGCGGTGCTGCCCGCGGGCGAGCGCGACTATCTGATGCGCGCGGTGCGCGAGCGCGCGCCGGGCGAGTTCGCGGGGATCGAGCGCGGCGTGGCGCAGGCGATCCGCGAGGTCGAGACCCAGGGCTTCTGCACCTCGTTCGGCGACTGGAAGGGCGATGTCAACGCGGTGGGCGTGCCGGTGGTGGCGCCCGACGGCCAGCGCATCTACGGGGTGAACTGCGGCGGGCCGTCGTTCTCGACCCCCATCGCCGCGCTGATCGAGCGCCACGGGCCGCGGCTGGTCGAAATCGGCCGAGAGTTGAGCGCGCCCGGGGCGACGGTGCCGCGGGGCTGAGCGGCGCGCGTGCGGCGCGCCGCCCCCGGCTCGGGGTCAGGTGATGCCTGCGGGATCCGGGCATCGCTGCCGAGGTCCCGGGTCATGCCCGGGACGGCGGGGGAGAGGGGTAGGGCGCCGCGCTCGTCCCGGAGGGCGGCGGGCCGTTGCGGGCGTCGCGCGGTGCGTTTGCCCGCGTCTCAGCCGCGCATCCGGGTGGCGTCGGGGTCGAACAGCGGGCGGGTGATCACGCGGGCCGGGCGGCGGTCGCCCAGCACGTCGATCTCGACGGTGCGGCCGTCCTCGATCAGCCCGACCGGCAGAAAGCCGTTGGCGACCGAACAGCCCACGTAATGCGCATAGCCGCCCGAGGTGCAGAAGCCGGCAAGGGCGCCGTCCACGCGGATCGGCTCGTCGCCCACCACGTCGGCGTCGAGCGCGTCGACCACCATGACGCAGAGCCGGCGCCTGGGCCCTTCGGCCTTCTCGCGCAGCGCCGCCGCCTTGCCGATGAAGTCGGCGGGTTTGTTGTAGGCGGTGAAGCGGTCGAGGCCGGTTTCGGC
Source organism: Thermohalobaculum sp. (assembly GCA_032251175.1). Classification (GTDB taxonomy): domain Bacteria; phylum Pseudomonadota; class Alphaproteobacteria; order Rhodobacterales; family Rhodobacteraceae; genus Thermohalobaculum. The sequence continues at coordinate 3,785 of JAVVFE010000019.1, read as the reverse complement.
CGGCATGTAATCGGGGCGGAACTCGCGCATCCAACTGCCGAAGCCCTTTTCCAGCCGCAGGCTCATCATCGCGCGCATGCCGAAGGGGCGAAGGCCAAGGTCGCGCCCGGCCTCGGCAAGCTGGTGGTAGAGCGCGACCTGCTGGGTCGCGGGGACGTAGATCTCGTAGCCCAGATCGCCGGTGTAGCTGACGCGCTGGACGATGGTGCGGGCGGTGCCGATCTCGAGCTCGCGCACCGCCATGAAGGGGAAGGCGGCGGTCGAGACGTCGCCGCGCGCGACGCGCCCCAGAAGCTCCTGCGCGCGGGGGCCGGCGATCTGGAAGCCGATGCGGTCGAGCGAGATGTCGCGGATGTCGACGCCGTCCTCGAGATGGGAAAGAAACCAGCGCATGTGGAAGGCGCGCGCGCCAAACGAGGCGGTGAGCTGGAAGCGGCCCTCGTCCAGCTTCGTCACGGTGAAGTCGCCGATGATCTTGCCCTTGGGGCTGAGCATCGGGGTCAGCGTCAGGCGGCCCGCCTTCGGCATCCGGCCCGCCATGATGCGGTCGAGCCAGGCTTCGGCGCGGGGGCCGGTGACCTCATACTTGCCGAAGTTGTGGATCTCGTTGATCCCCACCGCCTCGCGCACGGCGCGGCATTCCTCGGCCACGATGGCGTGGGCGTTCGAGCGGCGGAAGCTGGGCGTCTCGGCGCGGGGCTCGCCTTCGGGGGCGAAATAGGTGACGTGCTCGAGCCCGTAGCCCGCGCCCCAGACCGCGCGTTGCGCGTCCCAGATCCCCCAGGCGGGGGTGCAGGTGTGCGGGCGCCCGGCCGGCAGGTCCTCGTTGGGGTAGGAGATCGAGAAGCGGCGCTGGTAGTTCTGGCGCACGCAGGCCCGCGTGTAGCCGGGCGTGACCCAGTCGCCGAAGCGGGCGACGTCCATCGCGAAGCAGTCGCGCTCGGGCTCGCCCTCGACCATCCATTGCGCGAGCGCCAGCCCCACGCCGCCGCCCTGGCTGAAGCCTGCCATCACGGCGCAGGCGGTCCAGTAGCCGGGCAGGCCCGGCACCGGGCCGACCAGCGGGTTGCCGTCGGGCGCGAAGGTGAAGGGGCCGTTGATCACGCGCTTGATGCCGGCGCGTTCCAGCACCGGGAAGCGGCGGAAGGCGAATTCCAGGCTGTCGCCGATGCGATCGAGCTGATCGGGCAGCAGTTCGTGGCCGAAGCCTGGCGGCGTGCCGCCCTCGGCCCAGAGGTCCATCGCCTGCTCGTAGAAGCCGATCACGAGGCCGCGGCCCTCCTGACGCAGGTAGCTCTCGCCCGCGGGGTCCATGACGTGCGGAAGTTCCGAGGGCAGGTCGTAGACCTCGGGCGTCTCCTCGGTCACCAGATACTGGTGCTCGACCGGGTGGAGCGGGAGGTAGAGGCCGGCGAGCGCGCCCACCTCGCGCGCCCAGAGGCCAGCGGCGTTGACGATGTGCTCGCAGGTCACAGTGCCCTGTTCGGTCACCACGTCCCAGCCGCCGCCGGGGCGCGGGCGGGTGGCGAGGACCGGGGCGCGCAGCACGATCTCGGCCCCCGCCATGCGCGCGGCCTTGGCATAGGCATGCGTCGTGCCGGAGGGGTCGAGATGGCCGTCGAGCGGGTCATAGAGCGCCGCGAGCACGCCGTCGGTATTGGTGATGGGCGAGAGTTGGCGGATTTCCTCGGGTCCCACGATGCGGGTGTCGAGGCCCATATAGGCGTGCTTGGCGTGCTCGGCCTTGAGGAAATCCAGCCGGTCGCGGTCGCAGGCCAGCGTCAGGCCGCCGACATGGTGCAGCCCGCAGGACATGCCGGTGATCGCCTCAAGCTCGCGGTAGAGCCGGATGGTGTAGCCCTGAAGCGCCGCCATGTTGGTGTCGGCGTTCAGCGTGTGGAAGCCGCCCGCGGCGTGCCAGGTGGACCCGCTGGTGAGTTCCGAGCGCTCGATCAGCATCACGTCGGTCCAGCCGAGCTTGGTCAGGTGGTAGAGCACCGAGCAGCCGACGACGCCGCCCCCGATCACGACGACACGCGCATGGCTTTTCATGGTCCCGGTCCCCTCCTGCGGCTGACGGCGCAGTCAGACAGCCGGGCCGCGCCACTGTCAATCGAGCCTTGCGACAGCGCGCGTCGCAAACCGAACCTTTACCAACCCGGCGGCAGGATGGCGGCTGCGGGCTGGTGGCGTGGGGGTGCATGGTGGGTGGCGCAAGCGCAGGGGGCGGGCAGGGGCCCGCGGTCGATCTCGAGGCCGAGCCGCGCGCCCTGAGCCGCCGGATGGGCGCGGTGCTGGGGGCGTCGGTCGCCATCCTGGTGCTGATCGCCTTCGCCGATTTCGTCGCGACCCGTTGGCTGGGCGCGATCGCAGCGCGCGAGGCGCGGGTGGCGTCGCTGTTGCTGGAGCAGCGGGCGCTGGCCGGCGAGATGCTGCTGGCGGGTGCCGGTCGCGATGGCCCGGCGGCGGCGCGCTTTGCCGCCAACCGCCGGCTGCTGAGCGAGGGCGATGCGGCGCGCGGCCTGCCGCCACCCGGCGATGACGGGCTGGGCGCGATCCTGTTCCGCGCGCCGCACAACCTGGGCCAGGCGATGGCGCGGTTCACTGCCGGACCCGGGCAGGACCCCGCCGGCGCGCACGCGATGCTGGCGGCGCTCGAGCTTGCGCATGGCGTCGCGGCGGACGGGGCGGCACGCGCCGCCCGGCTGCGCGATCAGGCCGGGGCGGGGTTCGCGATCGGCTTGCTCGCCGCGCTTGCCGGCATCGCGCTCAGCCTGTTCCGGCCGATGGTGCGGCTGGTCTTTGCGCAGATGCGCCGGCTGGTGGCGGCGCATGACGCCGTGCAGCACGCGGCCTTCCACGATCCGGCGACCGGCCTGCCGAACCGCGACAGCCTGCTGCTGCAACTGGACCTGGCGCTGGGCGATCCGGGGCTCGACGGCCAGATCCTCGGGATTGTCGAGGTGCATCTGATGCGCTTCGAGATCGAGACCGGCCCGCTGGGCCATGCTGCGGCCGAGGCGGCGCTGGCCGAGATGGCAGCGCGGCTGGCCACGATGCGGCAGGGCGACGATATCGTGGCGCGGCTGGGCGGGGCGGCGTTCGCGGCGGTGTTCACCGATGTGCTCGACGACGCCGAACTGGCGATGCGGGCGGGGCGCGTCGCCGAGCGGCTGGCCGAGCCGGTCGTGTTCGGCGATGCGCTGCTGTGCCTTGGGCCGACAGTCGGTGCGGCGGCGGCGACCGGCGGGCGGATGCTGGCCGGGCAGGCGCTGGCGGCGGCCGGGATGGCGCTGGCGCGCGCCCGGCAGGCCGGCGTGGGCGCGGTGGAGGTGACCGGCGCCGAGACCGTGCTGGAGCGGATCGCCGCCAGCTACGCGAACGGGCGCGATCCCGACGCGGCCGCGGCGCCCCGGGACCGGACGGGCGCGCACCCGCGCCGCCAGATCGCCCTGGCGCGCCGCCGCCGCGAGGCAGGGGACGCTGCCGCGACGGCCGAGGCGGCGCTGCGCTTCACCCCGCTGATCGAGCTTGCAAGCGGGCGGATCTGGGCGGTGGTGCTGGAGGATGCGGGTGGCGGGCTCGGTTTGCCGGCCCGCCCGCATGCGGATGCGGGCGCGGCGGTCGCAGGCATCCCCGGGCCAGCGGTGGGCGCGCCCCCGGGCGCTGCGTCCCGCGACGAACGCGCGCGGCTCGCGGCGCTGCGCTGCCTTGCGGAGTGGCACGGCCGCGGGATCGCGCCTGCCGTGCTGGGCCTGCCGATCCGGGGGGCCGAGTTGCGCCAG
>JAVVFE010000018.1:0-18040 GCA_032251175.1 Thermohalobaculum sp. | reverse complement strand
TCGATGTAGAGATTGCCGTCGATCTCGGGCGCGTCCGCCTGCGTGCGGCAGGTGGCGCCGTCCTCGTCCACCTCGTCGACGATGACAGCCAGGCGGCGGCCAACCTTGGCTTCCAGCCGCTCGGCCGAGATGCGCCCCGCCACCGCCATGAAGCGGTGCCAGCGGTCCTCCTTGACCTCCTCGGGCAGATGGCCGGGCAGGTCGTTGGCGGCGGCGCCGGAGACGTTCTCGTAGCGGAAGCAGCCGACGCGGTCGAGCCGCGCCTCCTCAATCCAGCCGAGCAGGTGCTGGAAATCGGCCTCGGTCTCGCCGGGGAAGCCGACGATGAAGGTCGAGCGCAGGGTGATGTCCGGGCAGATCGCGCGCCAGCGGCCGATGCGCTCGAGCACCTTCGCCTCGTTCGCCGGGCGGCGCATCGCGCGCAGCACATCGGGGGCCGCGTGCTGGAAGGGGATGTCGAGATAGGGCGTCACCAGCCCCTCGGCCATCAGCGGGATCAGCTCGTCGACATGGGGGTAGGGGTAGATGTAGTGGAGCCGCACCCAGGCGCCGAGGGAGCCCAATCCGCGGGCGAGGTCGGTGATGTGCGCGCGCCACTCGGCGCCGCGCCATGGGCTTTGCGCATGACGCAGATCGACGCCATAGGCCGAGGTGTCCTGGCTGATCACCAGCAGTTCGCGCACCCCTGCATCGACCAGCTTCTCGGCCTCGCGCAGCACCGCCGCCGCTGGCCGCGAGACCAGGCGTCCGCGCATGTTGGGGATGATGCAGAATCGGCAGGCGTGGTTGCAGCCCTCGGAAATCTTGAGATAGGCGTAGTGGCGGGGCGTGAGGCGCACCCCCTGCGACGGGATCAGGTCGACGAAGGGGTCCGGATCGGGCGGCACCGCGGCATGCACGGCGTCGAGCACCTGCTCGTACTGGTGCGGGCCGGTGACTGCCAGGACCGACGGGTGCGCGCCGCGGATGTAGCCTTCCTCGGCGCCGAGGCAGCCGGTGACGATCACCCGCCCGTTCTCGGCCAGCGCCTCGCCGATCGCCTCGAGGCTTTCGGCCTTCGCACTGTCGAGAAAGCCGCAGGTGTTGACGATCACCGCATCCGCCCCGGCGTAATCGGGCGAGATCGCATAGCCCTCGGCGCGCAGGCGCGTCAGGATCCGCTCGCTGTCGACCAGCGCCTTGGGGCAGCCGAGGCTGACCATCCCGATCCGCGGCTGGCCGGGGCGGGCGGGTGCCTCGCCGAGCCGGGCGCGAGGTGCAAGATCGGGGCGCAGATCGGGCGGGTTCAGGGTCATGGGGGCGGATCTAGCGCAAGGCGGGTCCGGCGCCAAGCGGTGATCGGGCGGCGCGCACCGGTCGCCGCCCGCCCGCGCGGAGGCCGCAGGCCGCCGCGGCCGGTCCGGCCGGGGCTCGAAGCCTCGGCCGGACCGCGCCTGCTCAGAGGTTGAGCTGATAGCTCGCGGCGACGTAGCGGAAGCCCTCGCCCAGCGGCTCGACATAGCCGACCGAGGGGGCGGGCATGTGGTAGCCGATGAACGGGATCCGGTCGGCCGCGATCATCCCGAAGATGGTCTTGCGCGCGGCCACCGCGTTCGCCTTGTCCATGTCGAAGCGGACATGCCAGTCGGGCCGTTGCAGCGACATGACATAGTGGTTGGCGACGTCGCCGGCCACCATCAGGCGCTTGCCCTCGCTCTCGATGTGATAGCTCAGATGGCCGGGCGTGTGGCCGAAGCTTTCCACCGCCTCGATCCCCGAGACGACTGCATCGCCGCCCTTGATGAAGCGTGCCTTGGGCGCGAACGGCACGACGTTCGCCTGCACCAGTTCGGCGCGGCCCTTCATCTGCTCGTTCGCGAGCAGGCTCGCGTCCGACCAGAAGTCGTATTCCTTCTGCCCGATCACATAGCTGGCATTCGGGAAGGCGGGCTTGCCGTCTTCCATCAGCCCGCCGATGTGGTCGCCGTGGAAATGCGTGATGGCGACGATGTCGACCGATTCGGGCGCGACGCCGACCTCGCGCAGCAGGGTCAGCAGCCGGCCGGCATTGGGCCGGCGCGCCGCACCGTTGCCCGCGTCGATCAGGATCAGCGTGTCGCCGGTGTTGACCAGCGTGACGGTGAAGCCGATCTCCATCCGACCGGCGGGCAGGAAATTGGCGGCAGCAAGCTCGGCCACCGCGGCGGCGTCGACGTTCTCGCCGAAGATCGGGTGCGGCCCGTCGAGCTGGATCGCGCCGTCATGGATCGCCGTGATCTCGACGGCGCCGAGCTTGAAGCGGTAGAGCCCGGGGCGGAGCGTTCCCTGCATCGGTGCGGCCGCACCGGCGGGCGCCATCGGCAGGGCGGTCGCGGTGCCGAGTGCGGCCGCCCCCAGCATCAGATGTCGGCGGTTGAACCTGGGCTGATCGGTCATCCCTCTCCCCTTCCTCTCTCGGGTGCATCGCGCGTGCATGATCGAGACACTGGCGAAGCGCCAGTGCACGAATGGCGTGCCCCGGCCGCGCATGTCTGGGGCAACAGTTGCGGCAAACCCGCGCGAGGGAAAGTCCCCCTCATGGAAATTTGACCTCCATGTCGTGCCGAAAACGAAAACCGCCGCGCGGGGCGGGCCGCGCGGCGGTCTCAACGATGGCGAACTGTTTGGTCGGCGTTGCGTCAGAGGACGAGGCGCAGTGCAGTCATGTCGAACGGAATGTCGGTGCTCGACACCGGGCACGCCGGATCGAACACGGCCCCAGCAGTAAAGCTGATGCCCTCGCTCGTTCGGATATCGAGCGCCCCGGTCGTGCTCGGCCCGGCGGTGAAGTTGACGTTTTTCTCTGCGTAGATCCGGAGCGCACTGAAGTCGCCCTGTGCAGTAAAGTTGACGCCCCCAAGAGAGAAAATGTTCAGCCCGTCATCATACGTCGTGACGTTGGCCACACAGCCGCCACCCGCAGTCGGCTGACCATTCAGCTTGACCGACACGTTGTCGGTCGACGCCGAGGCCGAGTTTCCGGGGTCGACAATGCTGCCGCCCTTATCGTTCGTCGAGGCGATGGTCACGGCATCGAGTATCAGGTTCGATCCGTTGATCTCGCATCCCTCTCCACCCGTGTTGCCGGTGAGGTCCCCAGACATTGGCCCGGTGTAGATTGTTACCCCACTCAGCCCTGTGATGCTGGGATCGATTGCCTTGGCTGCTGCAACCATCTTTTCCAGATCAATCACGGTATTCGTGTTCTGGCAGGAAACGGCGAATGCTTTCTTTCCCGCGGCGAGTTGAACGCCCATATTCTCTTCCGCGCTATCCTTCCCCCCGCCGCCCTTCTGTCTTTCAAACTTGACGCCCGTCCCCGCGTCGATGGCATCCATCACTGCTTCCCTGGTGACTAAAACATGCTTCTCCGGGAGCCCTAACAGGGCGCTAGCCTCGCTCGGCGGGATCTGGACGTTGGTGTGCTCACAGTCCGTGCACTCCATCACGTCCCAGCCGTAATAATCAGCTCTGGCCGGATCGCCATAGACAAACAGCACTCCTTTGGCCGACGAGTTGTTCATGTTCCCCTCGATGCCGTTCTGGCCATAGAGGCAGAGATCGCCGCCGAAGGCGTTTCCTGACGTGAATTGTATGTCGTTCATCGCGATCATCCAGTTGCTCTTACCGGTGCACAGTCCACCGGCCTGAGCCGCGATCGCAACGACAGTGATGTTCCAACTGTTGAAGTCAATGATCCGCAGCAGGCTCGTTGGCAACGGAAGCTTTGTCGTCTCGCCAACGACAGACGCCCGCTGCGCAATGACGCGCACCGCGTTCTTGACCGCGGCCGTATCATCAAAGGTTCGCGTCGCAGGGTCCCAGGTGGTGCGTGTCACATCCTGCGGAAGGACAACCGTGCCATTGCCCGCGATAGGCAGATTCGCCTGCGCATAGGCCATTGCCTCCGCATCTACGGCTGCCTCGTCGCCGCCCGCGACGAGGCGGATCGCTCCGGCATGTGCCGCGGCGTCCGCGGTCGCCTGAAGCATCGAGCGCGTGCGAAATGCGTTGGAAACGTCAATCGCGAGGCCGGCAAAACCGATGAAGATGATCGACCACATCAGAAGCCAGATCGTGACCGACCCACGTTCATCGGCGCGGAACATCCTGGGACTCAACATGATTCCCTCCTCTCCCTAGAATGGTTCAAGGTGCAGACGCACCTGGGTTACGATCTGACGGTCGCCATCGACAAACGCACCGAAGAAATTGAACACGCTGAGCGCCGATATGTCGGCAGAGACTCGCACAGCGGGATCAAAAACTGTCGTTGGGTCGAGAATTGGGTCGTGGATAAGGGTAGCATTGAAGGCAGGCCCCATCCGACCATGCACCGCCGTATTCAATTGGGGGGTCGTCGTTGCTGAATTGATCGCGCCAAAAGCCCCGATCGATACCTGCCTGGCCAAATCCCGTGTGACATCCCACATCATCGTGTATCGCCAGTAAAAGGTCGACGCGTCAATAATAACGAACAGCATCAACAAAAAGAACGGAATCCAGAACACAAGCTCGATAGTTGCCGTCCCGCGTTCTTCCACAATAAACTGCGATGCACACCTTCTAAACTGAGATGAAAGTGTCATGACTGCACCCTGAATGTTACCGTCGCACTGATGTCCCCAGCAATAAGGTTGGAGAAGACCGAGAAAGTCGTAAGAAGATCAGGATTGCGCTGCACTGTCACCGACACCTGATCACCGGAAAAGACTGGCGGCAAGACGGTAAACTCTGCCACGCCGAAACGTTGCTTTACAAAATCATCGAGGGAAGCTTCGTCCGCCGCAATCGCACCTGAAGCGAGCGTTCGAGCCACATCGCGCGCCACGTTCCACATTTCGCCGTGCCGCCAGTAGAGAATCGAGGCGTCGACGGTCAGAAAGACCAGGAAAAGGAACAGCGGCAGCCACAGCAGGATCTCCATCGTCGCGGTGCCGCGCTCGTTGCGCAGGAACCGCGCGATCATCGACGATCCCGCATCAACAAATGGTTTCAACTCACCCCTCATGCGTCACTCTCTCCGAACACGCATCGGGCATATAATACACAGCTACGTCATGGACAATGTCGCGTCCTGTCGCATCGCTGGCCCGAGTGGTGCGTGCCGCTCCAAAACACGCGCCAAGGGAAATATCGCAGAAATTGCGCCTGCGGGCGAGTCATTTTGGGACGGCGAGCGCGCCCGCGCGTCGCAGGGTCGGGGTCGTGACGCAGATGGGCGCGAAACGCGCGCTACCCCGCCATCCGCCCCTCCCCGCCCGGCGCGGCCCGGGCCCGGCGCAGCTCGGCGCTCTGGCCATGGCGGGTCTTGTCCCAGTAATAGGGGGCGACGACGAACTCCGCGACCGCCTTCCAGGCCGCGAGCGCCCCCAGCGTCCAGTAGAACGGCAGCACCGGGACCCAGCAGATCAGCCGCGGCGTCCCGCGCCGCCGCATCGCCAGCACAGCGCAGCCCAGCATCACCGCCTGCCCGAATGCGAGCATGACGCCCAGCGGCGCGAGCAGCGCGTCGGGCACCGTGCCGCCCCACAGCCCGCGCCCGGTGCCCAGCCAGACCGCGACCGACAGCCAGAACAGCGGCATCGCGAGATAGCTCAGCGCGCCGCCGAGCAGCAGCACGTTGAAGCCCACGAACCCCGCGGGCCCCAGGTCGCGCCACAGCCGCCGGGGCGCGCGCATATGGCTGAGCCAGGTCAGCAGATAGCCCTTCAGCCAGCGCGAGCGCTGCCGGATCCAGGGCAGAACCTGACCGCTCGCCTCCTCGTGGGTGGTGGCGTCGACCACCTCGCAGCGCAGGCCGCGCCGCGCCAGCCGCATGCCCAGATCGGCGTCCTCGGTCACGTTGTGCGCGTCCCAGCCGCCCAGCGCCGGCAGCACCGCGCGGCGGAAATAGACCGAGGTGCCGCCCAGCGGGATCGGCAGGCCCAGCCGCTGGAAGCCGCGCAGCAGCACGTCGAACCAGATCGAATACTCGATCTGGAAGCAGCGGGTGATCCAGGTGTCGCCGGCGTTGAAGTAGGAGAGCTGGCACTGCACGCAGGCGACCTCGGGGGGCGCTGCCATCAGATGGCGGGCGACCCGGCGGAACTGGTCGGGGTCGGGCCGGTCCTCGGCGTCGAGGATGCCGACGATCTCGCCGCGGCAGAAGTCGAGCGCGTAATTCAGCGCGCGCGGCTTGGTGCGCGGCGCCCCCTCGGGCACCGTCAGCACGCTGATCCAGCCGGGCAGCGCGGCGGCCGCGAGGGCGGCGCGCGTGGCGGGGTCGTTCGCCTCGATCAGGATCTTCACGTCCAACAGCTCGCGCGGGTAGTCGGTCGCCGCCAGCGCCGCGGCGATTTCGGGCACCATCGGCGTCTCGCGGTAGAGCGGCACCAGCAGGCTGAGCCGCGGCCAGCGGATCAGCGCGACATTGGGCGCGTGATCGAGCCGCTCGCCGGGCCGGCCCGCGACCAGGGCGCACAGCCTGAGCAGCGTGGTCAGCGCGTTGACCGCCAGCAGGATGGCCGCAACCACGACCACCACGGCGCGCCCCTCATGCGCCAGCAGCAGGGCCGCGAGCGCGAGTCCGGCGGCGAGGCCGAACCGGGCGCAGCCGAGGGTGCGCACGCTCTCGTGCGGGGCGGTGCGGCGGGCGGCGCGGGCGGCCAGCGCCGGGCCCAGCAGGCGCTGGAAGGCCGCGTCGAGTTCGGCGGTGGTGACGATGGCAAGCTCGACCGGCGGCGGCCCGTCGCCCGGCGTCCGCGCGTCCACCGCCGCCTGCGCCCGGGACCGCGCCCGGCCCGGGTCGTCGGTGACATGCACGACCCGCGCGCCCGACATGCGCCAGGGCAGGGTGCGGGCATCGAGCCAGGGACCGGGGTCGCCGATCGCCGCGATCAGCGCGGCGTCGGGCGGGGTGTCGGCGAGGTCCACCAGCGCCAGGCGCCACTGATCCGCCAGCGCCGCGGCGACGTCGCGCTCGGCCGCCCAGCCATGGGCGCAGAGCAACTCGCCCAGCCGGCAGCCCCGCTCGGGCTGAAGCGCGAGGGCCGCCGCGAGGTCGCGCCCGCCCACCGCGCCGCGCGCCAGCAGGATCTCGCCGATCGCGCGCCCGGGTGGTGCTGCGATGTCGCCCGCCACCCCGCCGCCCGCGACCCGCGCCGCGACGTTCACGCCGCCCCCTCGCGCAGCTTGGACCGACCGATCACGGCTCGACGCAACACGCACCGCCCTCCGACACCAGACCCGGAGGGCAGATTTACGATTTCTTAGGTTAACGAGGGCTTAACCACACCTCCGGGCATGCCCGGCGGGGATCAGTCCATCGCCGCGACGAAGCGTTCGAACAGGTAATAGCTGTCCTGCGGGCCGGGGCTCGCCTCGGGGTGATACTGCACCGAGAACACCGGCCGCCCCTCCATCCGGATGCCGCAGTTCGAGCCGTCGAACAGCGAGACATGCGTCTCGATCACCCCCGCGGGCAGGCTCGCGGCATCGACGGCAAAGCCGTGGTTCATCGAGGTGATCTCGACCTTGCCGGTCTCGAGGTCCTTGACGGGATGGTTCGCGCCATGGTGGCCGTGGTTCATCCGCACCGTCTGCCCGCCCAGCGCCAGCGCCAGCATCTGGTGGCCGAGGCAGATGCCGAACACCGGCTTGCCCGCCGCGATCACGCCCTGGATCATCGGCACGGCATAAGCGCCGGTCGCGGCCGGGTCGCCGGGGCCGTTCGACAGGAACACCCCGTCGGGGTCGTGCGCCAGCACGTCGGCGGCGGTCGCGGTCGCCGGCAGCACCATCACGTCGCAGCCCGCGTCCACCAGGCAGCGCAGGATGTTGCGCTTGGCGCCGTAATCCACCGCCACCACCTTGTGCCGCGCGCCCTCGACGCGGGCGAAGCCTTCGCCCCAGACCCAGCGGCCCGCGTCCCAGCGGTAGGGCTGCGGGCAGGTCACCTCGATGGCAAGGTCGGCGCCGTCGATCCCGGCAAACCCCCGCGCGGCGGCAACCAGCGCCGCGGCATCGAAGCGCCCAGCGGGGTCGTGCGCGATCGCCACATGCGGCATGCCCTTGTCGCGGATCAGCCGGGTCAGCCGGCGGGTGTCGACCCCCGACATGCCGATCCGGCCGCGCCGCGCCAGCCAGCCCGACAGATGCTCGGCCGCGCGCCAGTTCGAGGGCTCGGTCACATCCCATTTCACCACCATGCCACGGGCGACCGGGTCGGCGGTCTCGTCGTCCTCGGGGGTGGTGCCGACATTGCCGACATGGGGGAAGGTGAAGGTCACGATCTGCGCGGCATAGGAGGGATCGGTCATGATCTCCTGATACCCGGTCATCGCGGTGTTGAAGCACAGCTCGCCCACCGCGACCCCCTCGGCGCCGAAGCCGCGGCCGAAGATCAACGTGCCGTCGGCCAGCGCGATGCAGGCGGTTGCACCCGGCGGCGTGGGGGTTCCGGCGTCGGCGGTCATGGTTATCTCCTCGGGTGCGAGTCGCACCGGGATCGGGGCCAGACCCGGAGCGGCTGGAAGCTAGTCCTGCTGCCCGGTCAGGTCAAGAATCATCAAGGCGTTGAAAAACATGATTTTTCCACGAACCCGCCGCTGCCGTTCTGCATTGCCGCGATCATGACGCTCGTGTAACGTCTCGGCTCGCGTGGCGCGGGATGCCGTGCCGACGGCGGCGTACAAGGGTGCGAGCGATGATCAGGGACCGGATTGCATCTGCGCTGAAGGATGCCGAAGAGGCCCATGACGACGTCCGATGTTGCATGATGCGCCTGATGCTGGCCGCGATCCGCGACCGCGATCAGGCGCTGAGCGCCGACGAACGCAGCGGCCGGCTCGACGAGCCCGAGACCATCGCGCTGCTCGCCCGCATGATCGCCCAGCGCGAACGCTCGATCGCCGACTACGAGGAAGCCGGCCGGATGGAGGAAGCCGAGCGCGAGCGCGAGGAGATCGCGGTCGTCCGCCAGTTCCTGCCCCGCCCGCTGACCGGCGCCGAATACGAGACCGCCATCCGCACCGCCATCGCCGAGACCCAGGCCACCTCGATCCGCGACATGGGCAAGGTGATGAGCATCCTGCGCAGCCGCTATCCCGGCCGCATCGACTTCTGCGACGCCAACGCGCGGGTCAAGGCGGCGCTGGGCTGAGCCCGGACCGGGGCGCGCGCTTGCCCCACTCCCGCCGATCCGCTAGGGAACCCCGGCACGCCTGACGGGCGCACGCACGAGGGACCCGCCGATGGCCAAGGACAAGGTGAAGAAGACCCCCCGCCCGCGGGCCGAAGCCCCGCGCGGCTTTCGCGACTATTTCGGGCAGGAGGTGGTCGAGCGCCGCCGGATGCTCGACGCGATCTGCGGGGTCTATCACGCCTACGGCTTCGATCCGCTGGAATCCTCGGCGGTCGAGACGGTCGAGGCGCTGGGCAAGTATCTGCCCGATGTCGACCGCCCGAACGAGGGCGTGTTCGCCTGGCAGGACGACGACGAGGCCTGGCTCGCGCTGCGCTACGACCTGACCGCGCCGCTGGCGCGGGTCTATGCGCAGCACCGGCTGGACCTGCCCACCCCCTACCGGCGCTATGCGGTGGGCCCGGTGTGGCGCAACGAGAAGCCCGGGCCGGGGCGTTTTCGCCAGTTCTACCAGTGCGACGCCGACACCGTCGGCACCCAGACCGTCGCCGCCGATGCCGAGATCTGCATGATGCTGGCCGACGCCTTCGAGGCGATCGGCATCTCACGCGACGACGTCATCGTGCGGGTGAACAACCGCAAGGTGCTGAACGGCGTGATGCAGTCGATCGGCGTGCTGACGCCCTCCGACCCCGGGATCAGGGCGCATGAGCGGGGCATCGTGATGCGCGCGATCGACAAGCTCGACCGGCTGGGCGAGGGCGGCGTGCGCGCCCTGCTGGGCCGCGGGCGGCTGGACGAGTCCGGCGATTTCACGAAAGGCGCGGGGCTGTCGGACGAGCAGGCCGACATCGTGATGGGCTTCGTTGCCGCCCGGCGCGGCACGGGGGCCGCCACCTGCGCGCGGCTGCGCGAGCTGGTGGGCGCCTCGCCCATCGGCGCCGAGGGCGTGGCAGAACTCGAGACCATCGCCGAGCTGATGGACGCGCAAGGTTACGCCAGCCGCGCGATCATCGACCCCTCGGTGGTGCGCGGCCTTGGCTACTACACCGGGCCGGTGTTCGAGGCCGAACTGACCTTCGAGATCACCGACGAGGACGGACATCGGCGCCAGTTCGGCTCGGTCGCGGGCGGCGGGCGCTACGACGATCTGGTGAAACGCTTCACCGGGCAGGCGGTGCCGGCGACCGGAATCTCGGTGGGTGTCGACCGGCTTCTGGCCGCGCTGCGCGCGATCGGCCGGGCAGGGGCTGCGCAAGCCGCGGGGCCGGTGGTGATCCTGGTCATGGACCGCGAGCGGATGGCCGACTACCAGACCATGTGCGCCGACCTGCGCCGCGCCGGCATCCGCGCCGAGGTGTTCCTCGGCGGCGGCAACATGGCGCGCCAGTTGAAATACGCCGACAAGCGCCGCGCCCCCGTTGCGATCATCGAGGGCGGGGACGAGCGCGCCGCCGGCGTCGTGCAGCTCAAGGACCTCGACCTTGGCGCGCGGCTGTCGGCCGAGATCGAGACCCGCGAGGAATGGCGCGAGCAGCCGGCGCAGCAGACCGTCGCGCGCGGCGACCTGCTGGCCGCGCTGCGCGCCATGCTGGCCCGGGCCGAGGCCCGCGGCCCCGCGGTGGCGCGCGGCGGGGACGACGCGGCGTGACGCCGGCCACCCGGCTTGGCCCCGATCTCGCGGCGCTCGACACGGCGCTTGCGGGACTTGCGCGGCTGTTCGACGCGGCGGGGTATCAGGCGGTCTCGCCGCCGCACCTGTTCGCGGCCGAGCTGATGCTCGACCTCTACGGCGAGGACATCCGCTCGCGCGCCTTCCTGTTCCCGGGTGGCGGCGGCGACGAGGTCTGCCTGCGCCCCGACTTCACCGTGCCGGTGGTGCTCGCGCATGGCGAAGGCGGCTGGGCGCGGCCGGCGCGCTACGCCTATCAGGGGCCGGTGTTCCGGCGGCAGGCGGAAGGCTCGCGCCGACCGGTCGAATACATCCAGGCCGGCGTCGAGAACCTCGGCGCCGCCGACCCCGCGGCAGCCGAGGCCGAGGTGCTGGCGCTGATCCTCGAGGGGCTGCGCGCGATCGGGGCATCGGCACCGAAGGTGACGACCGGCGATCTCGGCATCGTCTTCGGCCTGCTCGATGCGCTCGACATGCCCGCGGGGCGGCGGGCGCGGCTGCGCCGTCACCTGTGGCGCCCGGCACGCTTCCACGCCCTGGTCTCCGAAGCCGTGGCGGGCGGCCCACCCCCCACCTCGCGCCGCACCGCCCTGATCGCGGCCGTCGCGGCCCCCGACCCGCTCGCGCGGATCGAGCGCCTCGCCGCGACCGAGGGCGAGATCCTGGGCCTGCGCGAGATCGAGGACATCGCCGAGCGCGCCGCGGCCCTGGCCGAAGCCGCGGCCGAACCGCCGATGCCGGCCGCGCAGGCCGAACTGATCGAGGCGGTGCTGGCGGTCACGGGCCCGGCGGCCGAGGCGCTGCTGCGCCTGCGCGACCTGACGGCATCGGCGGGGGTCGATCTCGGCCGCCAGCTCGATGCCTTCGCGCGGCGGCTCGACGCGATGGCCGCCCGCGGGCTCGACGCGGGCGCGATGGCGTTCGACGCCGATTTCGGCCGCAACCTGGAATATTACGACGGCTTCGTGTTCGAGGTCACCGCCGCCGACCCCGCCCTGCCGCTGGCCGGCGGCGGGCGCTACGACAGCATGACCGCGCGACTTGGCGCGCGCCCGGAGGTGCCGGCCTTCGGCGCGATGATCCGCCCCGAGGCGGTGCTGGCGATGCGGGGGGCGGGCTGATGGCGGCACTGACACTGGGCCTGCCGTCCAAGGGGCGGCTGATGGAGGCCACGATCGCCTGGTTCGCGGAACGCGGCATCGCCATCCGGCGCAGCGGATCGGGGCGCGAATACGCCGCCATCGCCGAGGGCGTCGACGGGCTCGAGGTGGTGATGCTGGCGGCCGGCGAGATCCCGCGCGAACTGGACCGCGGCCGCATCCATCTGGGGGTGACCGGCGAGGACCTGATCCGCGAGAAGATCGCGGGCTGGGAGAGCCGCGTGCGCATCCCCGCGCGGATGGGCTTCGGCCATGCCGACCTGGTGGTGGCAGTGCCCGCCTGGTGGGTCGATGTCGAGACCATGGCCGATCTCGACGCCGCCTGCGCGCAGTTCCGCGCCCGCCACGGCACGGCGCTGAGGATCGGCACCAAGTATCACGTCCTGACCCGCGCGTTCTTCCGCCTGAAGGGCGTCGCCGACTACCGCATCGTCGACAGCCAGGGCGCGACCGAGGCGGGGCCGAAGAACCAGAGCTTCGAGGCGCTGGTCGACATCACCTCGTCGGGCGAGACGCTGAGCGCGAACCACCTGCGGGTGCTGGCGGACGGGCTGATCCTGCAAAGCGAGGCGTGCCTGTGCCTGAGCCTCGCCGCCGAGTGGGGGGCGGACGCCACCGCGGCACGCGGGCGCCTCGGCGCGAAGCTCGGCCTCGCGCTTGGCTGAGGGCAGGCCGCGCTGACGCGTGCAAGGAGGCCCCGGCTGAGCGGTCGGAGCGATGGGGCAGCGGAGCGCGTGGGGGCCGGCCAGCAGGGCGACGCGCTCAGAGCGTGACGCTCTGCATCACCTCGGGCGCGTGCACCGTCACCGGCGCGACCATGGCGCGGAACGCATCGGCCGATTGCGCGAGCAAGGGGAATGTGCGGTAGTGGCTGACGATCACGCCCTTGAAGTCGAAGAACTTCTTGCAGGCATAGGCGGCCCGGGTCGCATCCATCGTGAAGTGGCCGCCGATCGGCAGGATGGCATGGGTGGGATGGTGCAGGTCCTGGAACACGCCCATATCGGCCATCACGTCGGTGTCGCCCGCCACATAGAGCGTGACCTCGCCGCTTGCGATCATGAAGCCCGACTCGGTGCCGGTGTAGACCGGCGCCCCGTCCGGCCCGGTGGCCGAGGCGGAATGGACCGCGTTGACCATGGTGACCTTGACGCCGCCCAGATCGACCGTGCCGCCCTTGTTCATGCCGATGCCCTCGACCCCCTCGGCGCCGGCCACCCAGGTCACCCAGTCATAGATGCCGACGATGGTGGCACCGGTCCGCTTCGCGATCTCGGCGGCGCCCGAGGCGTGATCGCCATGGCCATGGGTGACCAGGATGTATGTCGCCCCCTTCACCGCCTCGTCGAAGCGCGCCTCGGGGAAGGCGGGATTGCCGCGCAGCCAGGGATCGAGCAGCAGGACCTGCCCGCCGGTCTCGATGCGGAAGCTGGCATGGCCAAGCCAGGTGACTTTCATGGGATGCTCCTTGGTGATGCTCCGGGTCGGCGCCAGAATGTCGGTTTTCACGCGATCCGCAAGGCGCCTGCACCCCGCGCCCGCCCTTGCAGGCATCGGACGCGCCCGCTAAACCACGCTCCATTCCGACCCAACGCCCGGAGGCCCCAGCCATGACCATCGACGCCGCGACCGCGCGCAAGGTGGCCCATCTCGCCCGGATATCGGTGCGCGAGGACGAACTCGAGCATCTGGCGCGGGAACTGAACGGCATTCTCGGCTGGGTCGAGCAGTTGCAGGAAGTCGATGTCGAGGGCGTCGAGCCGATGACCTCGGTCACGCCGATGAAGCTGAGGGCCCGCGAGGACGCAGTCACCGATGGCGGCATCCGCGACAAGGTGCTCGCGAACGCCCCCGATGCGCGCGAAGGCTTCTTCGCGGTTCCCAAGGTGGTGGAGTGACGCCGATGACCCTGCCCGCCTCCACCATCGCCGACGCCCGCGATGGCCTGCGCCGGGGCGATTTCACCGCGCGCGAGCTGACCGACGCCTGCCTTGCCGCGGTCGAGGCCGCAGCCCCGCTCAATGCCTTCACCACCGTGACGGCCGAGCGCGCGCGCGCCATGGCCGACGCCGCCGATGCCGCGCGCAAGGCCGGGCGCGACGGCGACCTGCTGGGCATCCCGCTGGGCGTCAAGGACCTGTTCTGCACCGAAGGCGTGCGCAGCCAGGCGGCGTCCGGCATCCTTGAGGGCTTCGTGCCGCCCTACGAGAGCAGCGTGACCGCGCGGCTGTGGGATGCGGGTGCGGTGATGCTGGGCAAGCTCAACATGGACGAGTTCGCGATGGGCTCGTCGACCGAAAGCTCGGTCTACGGACCCTGCATCTCGCCCTGGCAGCGGACCGGCGATACCGCGCCGATCGTGCCGGGCGGCTCGTCCGGCGGCTCGGCCGCGGCGGTGGCGGCCGGGCTCTGCCTCGGCGCGACCGCGACCGACACCGGCGGCTCGATCCGCCAGCCGGCGGCGTTCTGCGGCGTCGCTGGCATCAAGCCGACCTATGGCCGCTGCTCGCGCTGGGGGATCGTGGCCTATGCCTCGTCGCTCGACCAGGCGGGCCCCATCGCGCGCACGGTGCGCGACGTCGCCATCCTGCTGCGCCACATGGCGGGGCACGACCCGAAGGATTCCACCTCGGCCGAGATCGCGGTGCCCGATTTCGAGGCGGCGCTGAGGGGCGACCTGCGCGGCAAGCGCATCGGCCTGCCCAGCGACTACGCCGCAGGTCTGGGCGAAGAGACTGCCGCACTGTGGCGCCAGGGGGCCGAGATGCTGCGCGACGCGGGCGCCGAGATCGTCGACATCCGGCTGCCGCACACGAAATACGCGCTGCCCGCCTACTACATCATTGCGCCGGCCGAGGCGTCCTCGAACCTCGCGCGATACGACGGCGTGCGCTATGGTCACCGGGCCAAGCTCTGCCAGGGCGACGGCATCGTCGAGATGTACGAGAAGACCCGCGCCGAAGGCTTCGGCCCCGAGGTCCGCCGCCGCGTGATGGTCGGCACCTATGTGCTCTCGGCCGGCTATTATGACGCCTATTACCTGCGCGCGCAGAAGGTCCGCACCCTGATCCGACGCGATTTCGAGACCGCGTTCGGCACGGTCGATGCGATCCTGACCCCCGTGTCGCCCGGCCCCGCCTTCGGCGTCGGCGAGGTCACCGGCGACCCGGTGCAGATGTATCTGCAGGACGTGTTCTCGGTGACCCTGAACCTCGCCGGGCTGCCCGGCGTCGCGGTGCCGGTGGGGCTGTCGGCGAACGGGCTGCCGCTGGGGCTTCAGCTCATCGGCAAGCCCTGGGGCGAGGCGGAACTTCTGGACGCGGCCTTCGCGCTCGAGGCTCGGGCAGGGTTCACGGCAACCCCCGCCCGCTGGTGGTAGGCACGCGGCCGGGTCAGGTCGCCTTGGTCAGCAGCAGATACATGCAGGCGCCGAAGAAATACAGCAACCCCAACTTGCGCGCCCCCAGCATCACCATCAGCAGCGACGGCACGGTGATGATGTACATGTTGGGGTGGTCCTGATCGAACAGCGTCGCGATCCACCCCGATGCGTCAACTCGCTGCGTCGCCATCCCCGTCTCCACTTGCCGCCGCCCCTGCGCCGCACCCGAGTTTCACCCGTTTTCCGCGCCGCGCGCAACTCCCGCGTGCGGGGCCGGGTTGATGCGGATCATGGCGAACCCCGCCGCTTGCGCCGATCCTGCGCAAGACAGCGGGGAATGCGGAGAAGACCATGATCAGTATCGAGGACTGCATCGCGCTCTCGGGCCTCACGCGCGACGAGATCGACGCGATCGCCGAACACGAGCACATCCCCGAGGCGGCGGCGACCGCGCTCGCGGGGTATCTGATGACCGTCAAGGGCGGGCCGGGCCAGGTGCGCGACATGATCCGCGACGACATCCGCGCGGCGATGGCGGCCGGCCACCACGGCCATGCGGCAGAACTGCTGGCGGCGCTGCGCCACTTTCTGGCGGAGCACCCGGCGAAGCCCTGAGGCGCCGCGCGCGCGGCGAAAGGCGCGTCAGAGGATGCTGATCGCGCCCGCCGACATGCGCCCGTCGCGGCCGGACTGAAGCTCGAACGAGACCTTCTGGTTCTCGGCCAGCGCCTCGATCCCGGCGGCGCGCACGGCCGAGATGTGCACGAAAATGTCCTTGCCGCCGTCATCCGGCGCGATGAAGCCGTAGCCCTTCTCGGTGTTGAACCACTTCACGGTACCAGTGGCCATGACTGCAAGCCCTTCGCAATGGGGGGTCGGCAGACCCCTGGTCGTCACGTGTGAGGCATCGCCTCGGTTCAGATGTCGCCGAGGAAGCTGCCCCACGGGCATGACTGCGCGCGAGGACGAAGTCTTCAGGCCAACATGCGCCCGCACCGGGAGCAACGAAATATTACACCGGATCGGGGCGCGGCACAATGAAGCAGGGCCGCGCGGCGGGGCCGAGACTTGCGCCACACGCATGGCGGTGTTGCGCTAGCCCCCTTCCCTTCGCGGAAGTTTCACATTATCTCCCGCATATCCTGCGTGTGGTCCCGGCTGCACGCTGCACCCCATGACCGACACGAGGAGGCGCGAGATGTTTCGCGACACCGATGGCATTGCCTTCGATAACGAGCAGGGCGACCGTGCCCGCCGGCTTTTCGCCGCCGTGGTGATGGCTGTGATGGAAGACGCCGTCAAGGAGGAGCGCAAGACCGCCCGCGGCGCGAGCGATCTGGCGAGCTGGGCGCGCTCGCGCGATGGGCGCACGGTGCTGAGCTGCGCCGGGATCGACCCCAACGAGCGCACCGTTCAGGGCATGGTCAACTACGTCATGTCGGGCGGCCGGCAGGGCCAGGCCGAGGCGCGGAGCCTGCCCGAGGCCGCCTGACCCCACGACCCCGTCCCGCCGACACCGCCCCCGCGCCCCCCGCCGCGGGGGCGTTTTCGTTTCGGCCCGCGGCCTGCCCGCGGCTTGCAACCGGGCCACGCACGCGGCACAGTCGCGGCGATCGGGCCGACCCTGGCCGAGCGGAGGATGCGATGCCACGACCCCTGCACCTGATGGCAGCACTGGCCGCGCTCGGCACCCTTGCGGGCTGCGAGGTCGACCGCGAGCTGCCCTGGGGCGGCAGCTTCACCATGAGCCCGACCGAGCCGATGCCGGGCGGCAACCTCAACGCCTCGAACGGGCAGGCCTGCGTCGGCGTGGACGAGCGCGGGCGGCGCACCCTGCTGTCGCGCGCGCGCTGCGCGGGCGACGATGACGGCGTGATCCGCGACTGACCCCCGCCCGATCGCGCCGCGCGACAGGGCCGCGCGGCTGTGGCAGGATCGCGCGACAGCCGCCAGGGGGATGCCCGCCATGCTGATCCAGCACCGCCTGCCGATCGCCCGCATCCATGTGCCGGTCAAGCGGGTCCGCACGCTCGACCCCGCCAAGGTCGAGGCGCTGGCGGCCGACATGCTGGAGCGCGGCCAGACCACGCCGATCCGCTGCCGGGTCGACGGCAAGGGGGCCGAGATGCGCTATGTGCTGATCGAGGGCTACCACCGGCTCGAGGCCGCAAAGGCGCTGGGGGAGGAGACCATCGTCTCCTACCTCGCGCAGGCGCGGGTGTTCTGACCGCGAGCGGCCGTGCTTTCACGCGTGAAAGCGGGGTCAAGGCATTGTATTCGCACAATTTTACCGGCGAGTCCCGAAATGGGACGCGCGTGACGGCGCGGAGGCGCCGCGGGCCTCAGGCGCGCTGGCGGGCGGCGATCTGGATCATCACCTCGCCTTCGGACACCATCGGCGGGTCGAGCCGGATCTGCCCGGCATTCGCCCTGATCCAGTCGCGCGCGAGATCGACCGACGCGGCGGTGCCCTCGCGCCCCTCGCACAGCGTGACCGAGACGCCGCCCACGCCGGTGCGGATGAGGTCGTAGGACACGAGCCCCGGAACCTTGCGGATCATCGCCTCGATCTCGGCCCGGCGGCTGTCGAGCAGATCGAACAGCGCGACCGCGCCATGGCCATTATAGGTGCGGACGACGGCATGCATGGGAGCCTCCCCTGGTTGATGGCGGGGCGTCCCCGG
>JAVVFE010000017.1:0-18094 GCA_032251175.1 Thermohalobaculum sp. | reverse complement strand
GGGTCCATCACGATCAGCTTGCCGCCGCGCTTGGCGAACTGCTTGAAATAGGTCGCGGCGACCGGGTGGTTCTCGGTCGGGTTGCAGCCGATCACGATGGCGCAGTCGGCGTTCTCGATCTCGTTGAAGGTGGCGGTCACCGCGCCCGAGCCCACGTTCTCCATCAGTGCCGCGACGGAGGAGGCGTGGCAGAGCCGGGTGCAGTGGTCGACGTTGTTGTGGCCGAAGCCGGTGCGGATCAGCTTCTGGAACAGGTAGGCTTCCTCGTTCGAGCACTTGGCCGAGCCGAAGCCCGCGACCGACTTGCCGCCGAAGAAGCCGCGCAGCTTGGCAAGGCCCGCCGAGGCGGCGTCGAGCGCCTCGTCCCAGGTCGCTTCGCGGAAATGCGTCCAGGGGTTCGAGGGATCGACGTTGAGGCCCTTGTCGGGCGCGTCGGGCTTGCGGATCAGCGGCTTGGTCAGCCGGTGCGGGTGGCGCACATAGTCGAAGCCGAAGCGGCCCTTGACACACAGGCGGTTCTCGTTCGCCGGGCCGTCGATGCCCTCGACGAAGGCGATCTTGTCGCCCTTGATCTTGAAGCTGAGCTGGCAGCCGACGCCGCAATAGGGGCAGACCGACTGGACCTCGCGGTCGTAATCCTTCGACGAGCCGCGCCCGGCCTCGTCCACCACGCTGGCGGGCATCAGCGCGCCGGTCGGGCAGGCCTGCACGCATTCGCCGCAGGCCACGCAGGTCGAGGCGCCCATCGGGTCGTCGAAGTCGAAGGTGATCTTCGCGTCGTGGCCGCGGCCCGACATGCCGATCACGTCGTTCACCTGCACCTCGCGGCAGGCGCGCACGCACAGATTGCAATGGATGCAGGCGTCGAGGTTGACCTGCATCGCCAGATGCGAGGCGTCGAGCAGGGGCACGCGATCGGCTTCGACCTTCGGGAAGCGGCTGGTGGTGACGCCCTGCCGGTCGGCCATGTCCCACAGGTGGCTGTCGCGGTCATGGGCGCCCGCGCGCGCGGGCTGGTCGGCGACCAGCAGTTCCATCACCATCTTGCGGGCCTTGTCGGCGCGCTCGGAACCCGATTTCACCACCATGCCGGGGCTGGGCATCCGCACGCAGGAGGCGGCGAGCGTGCGCTCGCCGTCGATCTCGACCATGCAGGCGCGGCAGTTGCCATCCGACCGATACCCCGGCGCGTCCTTGTGGCACAGATGCGGGATCAGCGTGCCTTCGCGCTTGGCGACCTGCCAGATGCTCTCGCCCGGCTGGGCCGTGACCTCGCGGCCGTCGAGGGTGAAGGTCACCGTTTCCATCTTGCCGCCGTCGGCCATGTCAGATTTCCTCCGGGAAGTGCTTGATCGTGAGGCGGATCGGGTTCGGCGCGGCCTGGCCGAGGCCGCAGATCGAGGCATCGACCATGGCCTGGGAAAGCTCCTCGAGCAGCCCGGTGTCCCACTTGTCGGCTTCCATCAGCTTGACCGCCTTCTCGCAGCCGACGCGGCAGGGGGTGCACTGGCCGCAGCTCTCGTCCTCGAAGAAGCGCAGCATGTTCAGCGCCGCGTCGCGCGCCGAGTCCTTGTCCGACAATACCACAACCGCGGCCGAGCCGATGAACGAGCCGTGCGGCTGGAGGGTGTCGAAATCGAGAGGCACGTCCGACATCGAGGCGGGCAGCAGGCCCGAGGACGGGCCGCCCGGCTGGTAGGCCTTGAAGGCGTGGCCATCCATCATGCCGCCCGCGGCCGCGATGATGTCGGTGATGGTCGAGCCCGCGGGCAGGACGTGGACGCCCGGGTTCTTGACGCGCCCCGAGACCGAGTAGGAGCGCAGGCCCTTGCGGCCGTTCTTTTCGGTCGAGGACAGGATCTCAGCCCCCTCGCGGCAGATGCGGGCGACCCAGTGCAGCGTCTCGACGTTGTGCACCAGCGTCGGGCGGTCGAAGATGCCGACCTGCGCGACATAGGGCGGGCGGTGGCGGGGCATGCCGCGCTTGCCCTCGATCGACTCGATCATCGCGGATTCTTCGCCGCAGATATAGGCGCCGGCGCCGCGGCGCAGGTCGATATAGCCGGGCGCGACCAGCCCCGCGCCCTCAAGCGCCGCGATCTCGCGCCGCAGGATTTCCAGCACCGCGGGGTATTCGTCGCGCATGTAGATGAAGGCTTTTTCCGCCTCGACCGCCCAGGCGGCGATCAGCATCCCTTCGAGGAACAGGTGCGGCGTGCGCTCAAGATAATAGCGGTCCTTGAAGGTGCCGGGCTCGCCCTCGTCGCCGTTCACGGCGAGGAAGCGGGGGCCCGGTTCGGCGCGGACAAACGACCATTTGCGGCCCGACGGGAAGCCCGCGCCGCCAAGGCCGCGCAGGCCCGAGGCGAGGATCTTGTCCTGCACCTGATCGGGCGTGGCGGACCCGGCGCGCAGCGACTTCAGCGTCTCGTAGCCGCCCTTGGCGGCGTAGTCGGCATGGGTCTCGTAGGGGGGCAGATGCGCGTGGGTGTCGCCGGCGGCGATCGCCTTCGCGACCTTCTCGGGGGTCGCGTGGTCGATGTGGTTGTGGCCGATTTCCAGCACCGGGGCGGTGTCGCAGCGGCCCATGCAGGGCGCGCGCAGCACGCGGACCTGGGCGGGGTTCATGCCGTCCTTCAGCGCCGCCAGCATCTGCTGGGCGCCCGCAAGCTCGCATGACAGCGAATCGCAGACCCGGATGGTCAGCGCGGGCGGCGGCGTCTCGCCTTCCTTGATCGGGTCGAAATGGGCGTAGAAGGTCGCGACCTCCCAGACCTCGGCTTGCGAGAGGCGCATCTCCTCGGCCAGCGCGCGCAGATGGGCGGCCGAAAGGTGCCCGTAGTCGTCCTGGATCAGGTGCAGGAATTCGATCAGCAGGTCGCGCCGCCGCGGTCGGTCGCCGAGGAGCGCCTGCACCTCGGAGAGCGCGCGATCGTCATACTGGCGCCCCTTGGGGGTCTTGCGACCCTTGCCCTTGCCCGATTTCCAGACCCCTGGCTTGTCGTCAAGCGGTGCCATCAGCGCCCCCGATGAAGTTTTCCGATTCCGTGGTATGCCACAAAAAGACCGGAACCCGGGCCGGCATCAAGGGCTTTCTCACGATGGATTGATAGCCTACGTTTATCAAACGGGCGGCGGCAGTCTGGAAGCGACGCGCAGCGTTGCGGTAACGGCAGGGGGCTCGAAGCCGGTCTCGGGGGTCAGCAGGGCGACGGTGCGCCGGATCTCGGGTTCGACCAGCGGCAGGGTCAGGAAACCCGGGCCGAAGAAGCGCGTATCGGTCGCGTTGGCGGGGGCGATGGTGGCCGAGTCGCTGTCGGCGACATAGGTGAACAGCGCCGAGAGGTCGTCGGTCTCGAACACCGCGCGCGGCAGGACGCCGGCCTCGCGGAAGGCCGCGTCGATGATCTGGCGGTTCTTCATGTTGGGCGTCAACAGCGCCAGCGGAAAGTCGGCGGCCTCGCGCCAGGTGATGGTGCCGCGCCCGGTCGGGTCGAGCGCGACCGGCAGGACCAGCACATAGGACTCGCGGTAGAGCGGCAGCGCCTTGAAGCGGGTGGGCGCGCGTTCCTCGAGATACGACAGGCCGATGTCGAAATTGCCGGCGGCAAGCCCGGCCTCGATCTCGGCGAACGAGGCCGAGCGGATCTCGGGCACCACACGGGGATGCTGGCGCTTGAGCGCGGCGGCAAGGCGCGTCGCCTGCCCCAGCGCGGTGGGGATCACCCCCATCACCACGCGGCCCGCGACGACGCCGCGGGCATTGGTCATCTCCTGCAACATGGCCTCGTTCTCGGCCAGCATGCGGCGCGCCCATTTCAGCAGGATCTCGCCTTCTTCGGTGAAGCCGCCGAAGCGCGAGCCGCGGCGCACCAGCGACATGCCGATCACGGTTTCGAGATTGGCGATGCGTGACGACAGGGCAGGCTGCGAGATGCCGCAGGCCTCGGCCGCGCGGGTGAAGTGGCGGTGCCTGGCCAGCGCCGCCAGAATTTCGAGGTCGCGCAGTTCGACTTTCATGCAGTGCCCCTCTCGCCCGCCATCATGCAGGTGGGCCGCGCGCGCTGGCAACCGCGGCGATCAGGCGAGCCCTGCGACCCCCGCCAGCAGCCGCAGGCCGAGCCCGGTGAAGAACACGCCCACGCCCGCGTTGATCCAGCGCCCGGCGCGGGCATAGGCCTCGGCCGCGCGGCGCGTCGAGAAGGCGAGCGCATAGGCCAGATGCCCCAGCCCCGCGACGACCGAGGCGCCGATCACCATCACCGCGATTGCGGCGGGGGTCGCCTGGCCGGCAGGGAAGATCGAGACCAGCACGATCCAGGTGGTCAGCGCCTTGGGGTTGGTGGCCAGAATCCCCAGCGTGATGGTGAACGCCTGCCGCGCGGTCAGCATCCGCGCCTGCCCGACGGTGGCCGACCACGCCCAGGCGCGCCTGAGATACCGCGAGCCGAACCAGATCAGCAGGCCGCCGCCCAGCGTGGTCAAGCCGTCGTCGAGCCATGGCAGCCGCTCGAACAGGAAGGCCGCGCCCAGGATCAGCGCCAGCGCCCAGCCCATCACGCCCAGCGCCACCGCCGGCACCACCGCCAGCGCCACCGTCCGGCCGGAACCCAGCGCGATGGCGATGGTGTTGAAGACGTTGGGCCCGGGCGAGAGCACGTTCGCCGCGAACACCGCCCAGGCGGTCAGGATCTCGGTCCAGGGGATCATGGCGGCCCGGGCGGGCAGGGTGGGGCTTACTCCTTCGGCGCGGTCGCGGCCATCGCGGGGGTGGCGGCGAAGGCGTCGAACCAGGTGCCGACCTTGGGCGCGAACGACCGCCAGCCCAGGTCGCCAAAGCGGAAGTCGATGTAGCCCAGCGCACAGCCGATCGCGACGTGATCGGCCCGCACCGGACCGGCGAGGGCGCCTGCGTCGGCCTCGAGTGCCGCGATGGCGCGGCGGACCTTGTCGGTCTGTCCCTCGACCCATGCCGGCATGCGGATCTCCTCGGGGCGCAGGCGGCGCTCGTAGACCGCCAGGATGCCCGCGTCGAGGATGCCGTCGGCCAGCGCCTCGCGCGTCAGCACCTGCCAGATGCTGTCGTCCGAGGGATAAAGCCCGGTGCCCGCGACGTGGTCGAGATAGCGGCAGATCACCCGGCTGTCGAAGATCGCCTCGCCCGCATCCGTCACCAGGCAGGGCACCTTGCCGAGCGGGTTGACGCCCAGCGTGCCCTCGTTCGGCGCAAGCGGCGTGCCGGATCCCGCGACCAGGTCGATCCGCCCAATCATGCCGCCGAGATGCAGGATCACCATCGCCTTGCGGACATAGGGCGACGTCCCGGAGTAATAGAGCTTCATGGTCAGGGTTTCCTTCTGGATCGGTCGGAGGTGGCGTCCCCGCGCGCGCTGGTCGGTCCGAACAGGCGGGCGAGGATCATCGAGGTGCGGGGTGTGTAGCTGTAGGCGGTCTGCGGTGCCGGGGCGCGGCGCCGTGTCATTCGATAGAGCGCGAAGATCACCAGCACAAGGTGGGCCGCGGCGACGAACAGGAACAGCGCATCGGGCCCATGCGCCGAGATCAGCCAGGCGGTGATCACCGGGCTGAAGATCGCGCCGACCGAGAAGAAGAACAGGAGCGCGGCCGACAGTTCGACGATGAAATCGGGCGGCGCGAAGTCGTTCGCGTAGGCGGCGGCGACCGAGTAGATCGGGTAGGCCGTGGCGCCGAACACGGCCGCGCCGAGATAGAGCATGCCGGGCGAGCCCGAGGGCATCAGCAGCGCCATCCACAGGCAGCCGAGGATCGAGAGCACCGAGAGCCCCACCAGCACCCCGCGCCGGTCCACCTTGTCGGCGATCCAGCCGACCGGGTATTGCGCCGCCACGCCGCCGAGGATCGCGGCCGACAGGAAGATCGCGATCTGCCCCTGTCCCAGCCCCTTCTCGAAGCCGTAGAGCGGCCCGATCATGCGGAACGACGACCCGGTCATCGCCGCGACGATCACCCCCATTACCGCCGAGGGCGACAGCCTGAGCGCCGCCAGCGGGCGCAGGCGCGGGGCCGCGGGGGTCTCGGGCGCGACGCGCCGGGTCAGCGCCAGCGGCAGCAGGCACAGGCAGCAGAACACCGCGACGATGTTGTAGGCGACATAGCTTGCGGGGTCGAGCACCGCGATCATCGCCTGCGCCGTGACCGCGCCCATGAGGTCGACGACGCGAAACACGCCATAGATGCGGCCGCGGTTGCGGTTCTCGACCTTGGCCTGAAGCCAGGCCTCGACCACCGTGTAGGCGGCAGCGATGGCGATGCCGGTGAGCACCCGCAGCCCGGCCCAGGCCCAGGGGCCGACCAGCACCGGGTGCAGCAAGGCC
Organism: Thermohalobaculum sp.; assembly: GCA_032251175.1. Lineage (GTDB taxonomy): Bacteria > Pseudomonadota > Alphaproteobacteria > Rhodobacterales > Rhodobacteraceae > Thermohalobaculum. Next base: position 11,738 of record JAVVFE010000017.1, on the reverse strand, counting down.
CCGATTGCCCCGATCGCGGCTGCGGCGGCGAAGCAGCGCGAATGTCCGACCGTGCCGATCAGCCGGGGCGTGATGAAGCAGCCGGCGAAGAAGCCGAGGAAATGGGCCGAGCCGAGCAGCCCGATCTGCCCGGTCGTGAAGCCGTGTGCGACCCCGGCGAGCGCGTCGAGCGGTGCGAGCGAGCCCGAGCCCAACTGCACCAGGAAGATCGACACGAACAGCGAGGCGAAGGAGATCAGGGAGGTCATGCGGGCGCTGGCGTCGGTTTTCGGTCAGGCCGCGGGCGGCGGGCGCCGTCGCGGGGCGGGTGTCGGGGACCTCTCGCGGGGGGTGTTGACCCGCGAGTCGGTCGGTTGTCGCATGAACTGGCGGATGCGTCATCGCCCAAGGTGCCATCGCGGCGATTTCCCGTGCTGCTTCGGGGCGGTATCGCGCAAGGCCCCGGCGCGCCGGCCGCGCGGGCGCGTGTCGCTGCCGCCGTCGGCAGGGACGCTCGGCTACCGCCGTGGCGCACCGGCCCCGGCCGCGCGGATCTGGCGCCCGCGCCATCCTGCGCGGGCGCTCTGCGGCGATCGGCCTGCCTTGCCCTGCGGCCCCGGGGGTTGCTATCAGGAGGAAGGCGACATGGCATCGGAGAATGCGCGTGCGAAGGCCAAGCGGAGCGATGAGCGTGGCGGGCGATACTGAAGCCAGGGATCGCGCGAAATCCTCGCGGGTCGGGCCGCTCAGGGGGCTGATGCCCTACCTGATGCCCTATCGGCGGCATATCGGCTTCGTCGTCGTCGCGCTGGTCGCGGCGGCAAGCTTCACGCTGGCGGTGCCGGTCGCCTTCGGCCGGGTGATCGACGTCATCATGCGCGGCGACAGCGCGCTGATCGACCGCTATTTTCTGGCGCTGCTGGGGGTCGCGTCGCTGCTGGCGACCGCGACGGCGGCCCGCTTCTACCTGGTCACCTGGCTGGGCGAGCGGGTGATCTCGGACCTGCGCAAGGCGGTGTTCAACCATGTCGCCGGGATGTCGCCGGCGTTCTATGAGAAGATCATGACGGTCGAGGTGCTCAGCCGCCTGACCGCCGACACCGCCATCATCCAGTCGGTGGTGGGCTCGACCGCCTCGATCGCGCTGCGCAACATCCTGCTGCTGGTCGGTGGCATCGGCATGCTGCTGTGGACCTCGCCGAAGCTGACCGGCATGACGCTCCTGATCGTGCCGGCGGTGGTGTTCCCGATCCTGATCCTGGGCCGGCGGGTGCGGCGGCTGTCGCGCCTCAGCCAGGACAGGGTGGCGGAAAGCACGATCCACGCGGGCGAGATGTTGCAGGCCGCCCAGACCGTTCAGGCGATGACCTATGACGCCGAGGCGCGCCGGGTGTTCTCGGACAAGATCGAGGATGCCTTCCGGGCGGCGCGCGACCGCATCCGGGCGCGCTCGCTGCTGACCGTGCTGGTGATCTTCTTCATCTTCGCGGGCATCGTCGGCGTGATCTGGATCGGCGCGCGCGACGTGATCGGCGGGCGGATGAGCCCGGGCGAGATGACCCAGTTCGTGCTGTTCGCGGTCTTTACCGCCGGCGCGGTCGGCGCGCTGTCCGAGGTCTGGGGCGAATTGCAGCGTGCGGCCGGCGCGACCGAGCGGCTGAGCGAGCTTCTGGCCATGCCGAACCCGGTGGCCGAGCCGGCCGATCCGTTGCCGGCATCGAACCCTGCGCGCGGCCGGATCGACTTCGAGGGCGTGCGCTTTGCCTACCAGTCGCGCAGCGAGACCCCGGCGCTGATGGACCTGTCGTTCCGGGTCGCGCCCGGCGAGACGGTGGCGCTGGTCGGCCCGTCGGGCGCGGGCAAGACCACGGTCCTGCAACTGCTGCTGCGCTTCTACGACCCCGAGGCGGGCGCGATCCGCGTCGATGGCGTGCCGATCGACCGGCTGCGGCTGCGCGACCTGCGCCGGCTGATCGCGCTGGTGCCGCAGGAGCCGGTGATCTTCGCCGACAGCGTGGCGGCGAACATCCGCTTCGGCCGCCCCGAGGCAACCGATACGGAGGTCGAGGCGGCGGCGAAGGCCGCGGCGGCGCATGACTTCGTGACCCGGCTGCCGCAGGGCTACGGCACCTGGCTGGGCGAGCGCGGCGTGCTGTTGTCGGGCGGGCAGAAGCAGCGCATCGCCATCGCCCGCGCGATCCTGCGCGACGCGCCGATCCTGCTGCTGGACGAGGCCACCTCGGCGCTCGATGCCGAAAGCGAGCGATTGGTGCAGGCGGCGGTCGAGCGGTTGTCCGAGGGCCGCACCACGCTGGTGATCGCGCACCGGCTGGCCACGGTGAAACGGGCCGACCGCATCGTGGTGCTGGACGACGGGCAACTGGTGGCGGCCGGCACGCATGACGAGCTGGTCGCGGGGGGCGGGCTTTACGCGCGGCTTGCGCGGCTCCAGTTCACCGAAGGGCTGGCGGCCGAGTAGTCCCGCCGCCGCTCAGTCGAACACGTCGAGAATGTCGTCGAGATCGTCGAAGGCGCGGCCGAGGCGGGCGAGCAGGCCGGGCCGGGCCTTGCCTTTCCTGCGGCGCAGCGGGCGGTCCGTGGGCTGATGCGCGCCCGGGCGCTCGGCCGGATGCGGCGTGGCGGGATGCGCATGGCGCGCCCCGGGGCGCGCGCGCGACGGGGCAGCCGGGGCCATCGCCTCGATCACCCGGATCGGCGCGCCGCAGCCATGACAGACCAGCCGCTCGCCCCGCGTCGTGGCCGGCAGAATCGAGCGCGAGCCGCGTGAGCGGCAGCTTGCGATCCGTTCGGCGGGCTGTCCCTTGCGTCCCATGCCTGACAGACATGTCATCGGACGCGGCACGCCAGCCTCCGGATTGACCATGCGGCACGGCTTGTCGGGTCCCCGGCCTCGTGTATTCATGAGCGGACACCCCGGGGAACGGGGGGCGCGGCGCGATGGCCGGCAGGGCGCAAGGGGAGGTCGAATGGCTGACGCGGATTTCGTCTGGGCGACGCTCGCGCAGAAGCAACAGGTCGAGACGGTGCCGGCCGGGACGCGGTGGCCCGATGCCACGGTCTACGGCATGCTGGCGCAAACGGCGGCATGCCATCCCTCGCGCTCGGCGGTCAGCTTCCAGTTGAAGGGCGGCCCGGACGATCCGGCCGAGACGCTGGACTGGGCCGCGCTGGCAGCGCAGGTGACGCAGGCCGCGAACCTGTTTCGCCGGCTTGGCGTGGGCGATGGCGATGCGGTCGCGTTTGTCCTGCCGAATGCGACGGAGACGGTGCTGGCGCTGATCGGCGGCATGACCGTGGGCATCGTGAGCCCCGTCAACCCGCTGCTGGAAACCGCGCAGATCGCGGCCATCCTGCGCGAGTCGGGGGCCAAGGTCGTGGTGACGCTCGCGCCCTTCCCGAAGACCGACATCGCCCAGAAGGTCCATGCCGCCGTGGCCGACGCGCCGGGGGTCGAGACCATCCTCGAGGTCGATCTGAAACGCTATCTCAAGCCGCCGCTGGCCTGGCTGATCCCGTTCCTTCGCCCCAGGGTCGAGCGCAGGCACAAGGCGCGGGTGCTGGACTTCCGGGCCGAACTGGCGAAGGAGCGGGCCGACCGGCTCGATTTCGCCGAGGATCGCGATCTCGACCGGATCGCCGCGACCTTCCACACCGGGGGCACCACCGGGCATCCCAAGATCGCCCGCCACCACCAGCGCGGCATGGTCTATAACGGGCGGATCGGCGCCTTGTGCCTGATCGGGGCCGAGGACGTGCTGATCTGCCCCTTGCCGCTGTTCCATGTGCTGGCGGCCTATCCGGTGACGATGACGGCTTTGGCCTCGGGCGCGCATCTGGTGCTGCCCACCCCCGCGGGTTTCCGCGGCGAGGGGGTGCTGGACAATTTCTGGAAGCTGGTCGCGCGCTGGCGCGTCAGCTTCATGGTGATGGTGCCGACGGCGGCCTCGGCGCTGATGCAGCGGGCGATCGACGCCGATGTCTCGAGCCTCAAATATGCGCTCTGCGGCTCGGCGCCGCTGCCGGTCGAGCTGTTCCGCCGGTTCGAGGCGGCGACCGGCGTGCGCATCCTCGAGGGCTATGGCATGACCGAGGCGACCTGCCTCGTCTCGATCAACCCGCCGGGGGGCGAGCGCAAGATCGGCTCGGTCGGCCTGCCGATCCCCTACACCGATGTCGCGATCCTGATCTGCGGCCCGGACGGCACGGTGATGCGGACCTGCGGCACCGACGAGGTGGGCGAGATCTGCGTCCGCTCGCCCGGCGTGTTCCCGGGCTACAAGGACCACGGCAAGAACGCCGGCCTGTTCGCGCAGCCCGGCGGGTGGCTGCGCACCGGCGATCTGGGGCGGATCGATGCCGACGGCTATATCTGGATCACCGGGCGGGCCAAGGATCTGATCATCCGCGGCGGCCACAACATCGACCCGGCGATCATCGAGGAGGCGCTGGTCGGCCATCCGGCCGTCGCGTTCGTCGGCGCCATCGGCCAGCCCGACGCCCATGCCGGCGAGGTGCCCTGCGCCTATGTCGAACTGGCCGCGGGCGCGACCGTGACCGAGGCGGAGTTGCTGGAGTTCGCGGCCGAGGTGATCGCCGAGAAGGCGGCGCTGCCCAAGACCATCGAAATCCTCGACGAACTGCCCAAGACGGCGGTCGGCAAGATCTTCAAGCCCGACCTGCGCAAGCGTGCGACCGCGCGCATCTATACCCGCGCGCTGCTGGCAGCCGGCATCCGCGCCGAGGTGACGGTGGTCGAGGATCCCAAACTGGGCCTGACCGCCGAGGTTGCGGTCGAAGGGCCGAACGCGGATGCGCAGGCGATCGAGGCGGTGCTGGGGGTCTTCGCGCGGCCCTGGCGGTTGCGCTGGTGAGGCGCGTGCCGCACGGCAGGCCGCATGGCGGCGCTGGGTTCCGGCGCGCGGCCGGAGAGGGGAAGGCGGCACGATGACGGCGTCATGGCAATTCTGGGCGCTCGGCTCGGCGGTTTTTGCCGCGCTGACGGCGATCCTTGCGAAGATCGGCGTGACGGGGGTGAACCCGGATTACGCGACCGCGGTGCGAACTGCGGTCATCCTGATCCTGGTGGTCGGGATCGCCGGCGCCGGCGGTCAGTTTGCCGCGGCCGGCGCGGTGAGCGGCAAGGCGTATCTGTTCCTCGTGCTGTCCGGGCTTGCCACCGGGGCGTCGTGGCTCTGCTATTTCCGGGCGCTTGGCCTCGGCGATGCCGGCCGGGTGGCGCCGGTCGACAAGCTGAGCGTCGTGCTCGTCGCGCTGTTCGGCACCGTGGCGCTGGGCGAGCGGCTGGGGGCAAGGGCATGGCTTGGCATCCTCCTGATCTTCCTTGGCGTGCTTCTGGTGCTGGTCGACGAATGAGCGGCGGCGATCGGTCTTTGACTCGCGCCCGGAACCCGCATATAGACCGCCGCATCGTCGCCGTCCGTTAGGGCGGTGGTGTCTTTCTGGCGTCCGCGGCCCGCGCAAGCGGGATCCTGTCGCTTCGGGAATGAGCCCGGGGAGAGGAGGCCGCCTTGCATCGTGACCGAAGGAGAAGGCCGTGACCAAGCGCACGTCCGCCAAGCACAAGATCGACCGCCGCCTGGGCGAAAACATCTGGGGCCGCCCCAAGTCGCCCATCAACCGCCGCGAATACGGCCCGGGCCAGCATGGCCAGCGCCGCAAGGGCAAGATGAGCGACTTCGGCACGCAGTTGCGCGCCAAGCAGAAGCTCAAGGGTTACTACGGCGACCTGACCGAGAAGCAGTTCCGCAAGATCTATGCCGAGGCCGAGCGCCAGCGCGGCGACACCGGCGACCAGTTGATCGGGCTGCTCGAGCGCCGGCTGGATGCGCTGGTCTACCGCGCCAAGTTCGTGCCGACGATGTTCGCTGCCCGCCAGTTCGTGAACCATGGCCATGTCAAGGTGAACGGCAAGCGCTGCAACATCGCCTCGGCCAAGGTGTCGGAAGGCGACGTGATCACGATTTCGGACAAGGCGCGCAACATGGCGCTGGTGATCGAGGCCTCGCAGTCGGCCGAACGCGACGTGCCCGACTATGTCGAGGTCGATCACTCGAAGGGCACCGCCACCTTCCTGCGCGTGCCGGGCCTTTCGGACGTGCCGTATCCGGTGCAGATGGAGCCGAACCTGGTGGTCGAGTTCTACGCAAAGAACTGACGCATCCATCCGGATGCCAGGGATTTCACGGGTCGGCGCCGCAAGGTGCCGGCCCGTTCGCATTCCGGGGCTGGCCCTTTTTGTCACCCATATGTCGTGCATCGGGGCTAGGCTTTCGCGCGCCGGAGCGATTCCCCCGACACGAGCGATGACGGAGCCAGCGATGACCCGCGACGACCAGTTCTGCAACAAGGCCGAGGCGTTCGAGGCCGCCGACGACGTGCCGACCCATGGCCACCTGAGCAACACCATCGGCGACGTGATCAACCGCCGCTATGGCCGGCGCGGCGTGCTGCGCGGGGCGCTGGGCGTGGGCGCGGTGACGGCGCTGTTCGGCTCGACCGCGCTGCTGGCCGCGACCGAAGCGCGGGCCGCGGGCGGCGCCGCGCGCTTCAAGTTCGACGAGATCGTCTCGGGCAATGACGAGACGCACCACATCGCGCCCGGCTATCGCGCCGACATCCTGCTGCGCTGGGGCGATCCGATCACCGCCGGCGCGCCGGCCTTCGACCCGATGAACCAGTCGGCGGCGGCGCAGAAGATGCAGTTCGGCTACAACAACGACTATGTCGGATTCGTGCCGCTGAACGCCGAGGGCACGCGCGGCGTGCTGTGCGTCAACCACGAATACACCAGCCCCGAGGTGATGTTCCCGGGCATCGGCAATCCCGAGAAGGACGGCTTCGCGAAGATGACGCGCGCGCTGGTCGATATCGAGATGGCGGCGCATGGCGGCACCGTGGTCGAGATCGCCCGCGGCGCCGATGGCCGCTGGGCGCCGGTTCTGGACAGCCCGCTCAACCGCCGCATCACCATGCTCGACACCGCGATGACCGCGGACGGCCCCGCGGCGGGCCACCCGCGGCTGCGCACCTCGGCCGATCCCGAGGGGCGGCGCATCATCGGCACGCTGAACAACTGCGCCGGCGGCATCACGCCCTGGGGCACCTACCTGATGGCCGAGGAAAACTTCCACGGCTATTTCTGGACGGCGAAGCTCGACGCCAAGGGCAAGCCCGACCTGTCGGCGAACCCCGATGCCGCGCGGCTCAAGCGGTATGGCGCGCCGGGCATGTGGTATAACTGGGGCCAGCATCACGACCGCTTCGACATCGACAAGGAACCGAACGAGATCAATCGCTTCGGCTGGATCGTCGAGGTCGACCCGCGCGATCCCGCGGCGCTGCCGGTGAAGCACACCGCGCTGGGCCGCTTCAGCCACGAGGGTGCCGAGTCGATCGTCAATGGCGACGGCCGCGTGGTGGTCTATTCGGGCGACGATGCGCGCTTCGATTACCTCTACCGCTTCGTCTCGGCGGGCAGGGTCACGGGCGACAAGGCGGCCGACATGCGGCTTCTGTCCGAGGGCGAGTTGTCGGTCGCGCGGTTCAACGACGACGGCACGCTCGACTGGCTGGCGCTGGTTCACGGGCAGGGGCCGCTGACCGCCGCGAACGGCTTCGCCAGCCAGGCCGACGTGCTGATCGACGCGCGCATCGCCGCCGACCTGCTGGGCGCCACGCCGATGGACCGGCCCGAAGACGTGCAGCCCGCGGGCGACCGGGTCTATGTCATGCTGACCAACAACACCCGGCGCAAGGCCGATCAGGTGAACGCGGCCAACCCGCGGGCCGAGAACGCCTTCGGCCATATCATCGAGCTGACCGTGCCGGGCGGCGACCATGCGGCAGCACAGGCGCGCTGGGAGATCCTGGTCAGATGCGGCGATCCGGCGGTGGCAGATGTGGGCGCGATGTGGAACCCCGAGACCAGCGCGCATGGCTGGTTCGCCTCGCCCGACAACTGCGCGGTGGATGCCGACGGGCGGCTGTGGATCTCGACCGATCAGGGCGGAAACTGGGGCAAGACCGGCAAGTCGGACGGGCTCTATGCGCTCGAGACCGAAGGCGCGGGGCGTGGCACCTCGAAACTGTTCTTCCGCTGCCCGGTCGGCGGCGAGCTGTGCGGACCTTATTTCACCGCCGATCAGCAGACACTGTTTCTGGCCGTGCAGCACCCCGGCACCGACGGGACGAAGGACTACGCGCCGTTCGGGCGGGACTCGACCTTCGAGGACCCGGCAACGCGCTGGCCCGACTTCACGGACGGCATGCCGCCGCGCCCGTCGGTGGTGGTGGTGACGCGCGAGGGCGGCGGCCGGGTCGCCTCCTGACACCTGCCGCGCAGGTCTTGGTGGCGCGCCCGGACCCCGGCAGGATTGCCGGGGTGCTTTTGGCCTTGCGCCCCCGGGCGGGATGATCCGGCAATAACCCCGCTGCGGGCGCGGCCCATCCAGCCCGCAGCGGCGGGGCAGGGCCGCCCGGCCAGCGCAGGGGCCGCCGAATCGCGTGGTCCGGGGGCGAGGCGGCCCGGCCCTGCGCGCCTGGCGGCGATCCGCGCCCGCCCGCCCGATCACGCGACGCGGATGGCCGCGCCAAGGTTTTCGCGCGCCTTGCACGAAGCGGGTCCTGCCGCCGGTTTCGCGGGCCGCACCTTGCGTGGCCGGCAAGACTGCCTTCCGCGCAGCGCACTGGCGCTGGCCGCAGCGAAAGAGTAGGGCTTGGATATTCGAGGAGCCCTTGCCCATGCCCGCGCAGCCCGTGCCCGTCGGCGCCGTCGACCACCTGCCGCGCTGGCAGCGGCCCGAGACGCTGCTGATGCTGATGGCGATCGCCTCGCCGCTGGCGTTCGCGACCTGGATGGCGCTGCTGAACAACTTCGTGGTCGAGGTCGCGCAGTTCGACGGCTTCGACATCGGCGTGCTGCACGTCGCGCGCGAGATTCCGGGCTTTCTCGCCTTCCTGGTGGTCTGGATCCTGCTGATCCTGCGCGAGCAGATGCTGGCCTATGCCTCGCTGATGCTGCTGGGTCTGGGCACCGCCATCACCGGCGAGTTCCCCAGCTTCTGGGGCCTGATGATCACCACCACGCTGTCCTCGGTGGGCTTCCACTATTTCGAGACGGTCAACCAGTCGCTGCAACTGCAATGGATCCCCAAGGACCGCGCGCCGCGGGTCATCGGGCGGATCGTGGCGGCCGGCTCGTTCGGGTCGCTGGTGGTGTTCGGGTTGATCATCATGGCCTGGCGCCAGTTCGACCTGAGCTATTCCACGGTCTACTGGGGCGCGGGCCTGGGCTGTGCCCTGATTGCCGCATTCTGCTGGATCGCCTATCCGCGCTTCGAGGCGCCGGTGGTGCAGAACAAGCAGATGGTGCTGCGCCGGCGCTATTGGCTGTATTACGCGCTGATCCTGATCGGCGGCGCGCGGCGGCAGATCTTCGTGGTCTTCGCCCCCTTCATGATGGTCGAACGCTTCGGGCTGGAGGTGCACGAGGTCACCGGGCTGATGCTCGCGAACTATGTCGCGGTGATGTTGTTTGCGCCCTATGCCGGGCGGCTGATCCAGCGCCTGGGCGAGTCGGTGGCGCTGAAGATCGAGTATGTCGGGCTGCTGACGGTCTTTTCGCTGTATGCCGGGATCTATTTCTTCGAATGGGGGCTGTGGCTCGCCATGGCGCTGTATGTGACCGATCACATGCTGTTTTCGCTCGCGATCGCGCACAAGACCTACTTCCAGAAGATCGCCGATCCCGCCGATCAGGCACCGACCGCGGCGGTGGCCTTCACCATCAACCACATCGCAGCCGTCACGCTGCCCGCGCCGCTGGGCTTGTTGTGGCTGGCCCAGCCGGGCGCGGTCTATGCGCTGGCGGCGCTGCTGGCCGTGGTTTCGCTGAGCCTGGCCTTCCTGGTGCCGCGCCACCCTGTGGCCGGGCACGAGACGCTGTGGCGCGCGCGCCCGCGCCCTGTGGCGCAACCGGGCGAGTGAGTGCGATGACCTGCGCGCCCGACACGGGTCGCGGGACTTCCGATCCGGCCCGCAAGCGGCTAAGTAGCGGCAGGAATCGCGCGGACGAGGATCCACATGCCCAAGATCACCTATATCGAGCACAGCGGCACCCAGCACACCGTCGACGTGGCCGAGGGGCTGACCGTCATGGAAGGGGCGGTGACCAACAACATCCCCGGCATCGACGCCGATTGCGGCGGCGCCTGCGCCTGCTCGACCTGCCATGTCTATGTCGATCCGGCCTGGGTCGAGCGCCTGCCCGCGCGCGAGGACATGGAGAGCGACATGCTCGACTTCGCCTACGAGCCCAAGCCGAACTCGCGCCTGACCTGCCAGATCAAGGTGACGCCCGAGATCGACGGCCTGGTGGTGCGGATGCCGGAAAAGCAGATTTGAGACGACGCGCCGTCATCGCCGCTTGCCTCGCGCTGGTCCTCGGGGCCGGCAGGGCGGCGGCGCTGCCGGACACCGCCTGCTCGGGGATGCGCTTCGCCGAGCCGACGGCGGCCTATGGCCACGGCGTGCTCGGCGCGCAGGGCGAGTGGCGGGCGATCGAGCTGACGCGCGAGGCGATCACCCTCGGCGGCGGCTCGCGCGAGGTGGTGTTGACCTTCCGCCTGCCCGAGGGGGCGGTGTTCGAGGACGTCGCGCTCAGATGCGTCGATCTCGACGGCCACGGGCTGCGGGAACTCGTGGTGGTCGAGAGCGATCTCGCGCAGGGCGCCCAGCTTGCGGTCTATGGCGCCGATGTGCGGGGCAACCGGACCGAGTTCCGCAAGATCGCCGCGACCCCCCATATCGGCCGGCGCCACCGCTGGCTCGCGCCGGTGGGCATCGCCGATTTCGACGGGAACGGCAGCCTCGACATCGCCTATGTCGAGACCCCGCATCTCGGCGGCACGCTGCGGGTCTGGAGCTTTGCGGCCGGCGGGCTGACCGAGCTTGCCGCGATGCCCGGCTTCTCGAACCACCGGATCGGCGAGGATTTCATAACCGGTGGTGTGCGAGACTGCGGGCAGGGCGCCGAGATGATCCTGCCGGACTTCCAGTGGCGCGCGGTGATGAAGGTGCGGATGGTCGACGGCGCGCTGCGGGCCGAGCGCGTGCCGGGCGGGGTCTCGCGGGCGCTGGTCGCGCGCCTGCTGGCGTGCGGGGAGGGAAGATCGTGAGCCGTCCGGTTGTCGGCATCAGTGCCAGTGCGCATCTGATCGAGGAAAGCTACCGCGTCCAGGGCGCCGGCGAGCGCACGCTCGAGGCGGTGGCGGCGGTCGCGGATGCGTTGCCGATCATGCTGCCCGGGCTGCCCGATGCCGCGGCGACGGGCGAACTGGTCGAGCTGCTCGACGGGCTGGTGCTGACCGGCGCCCGCGCCAATGTGCACCCCCAATCCTACGGCGAGGCCGAGACCGCGGGGCACGGGCCCTTCGACCAGGGCCGCGATGGCGTGACCCTGCCCCTGATCCGCGCCATGGTCGAGGCCGGCAAGCCGGTCTTCGGCATCTGCCGCGGCATCCAGGAGATGAACGTGGCCTTCGGCGGCACGTTGCACCCCGAGATCCGCGACCTGCCCGGACGATTGAACCATCGGATGCCCAGGGGCGAGACGGATCACGGCGTGATCTTTGCCAAGCGCCATGTGGTGCGCTTCAGCGAGGGGGGACGCTTCCACGGCCTGCTGGGTGTCACCGAGACGGTGACGAACTCGCTGCACG
>JAVVFE010000016.1:0-18159 GCA_032251175.1 Thermohalobaculum sp. | reverse complement strand
CCGCAGCGGGATCATCCTGCCGCTCCCGTGGCCGATTTTTGCACCGCCGCTTACACCAGCCCAGGTTGCGGCGCAAGATTCAGGCAGACAGCGGTCCCCCCGGCGGCGCATCACGCCCCCTGATGCGCCGCCCCCCGGCAAGCCAACGGGATCGCCGGGCCGCGATGCCGGGCGGTCAGTCGGGGAACACCGGCTGGGGCAGGTCGCGTTCGTTCCAGCCGAAGAACTCCCAGCTCCGCGCCATGTGCTCGGGCAGCGGCGCCGAGAACGTCATCCGCTTGCCGCTCACCGGATGCGGCAGCACCAGCCGCGCGGCGTGGAGGTGGAGCTTCCGGCTGAGCGCCTGGCCCAGGCCCGCGCCCCAGCCTTCGCCCTGGTTGTCCTGCCGGCTGCCGCCATACTTGCCATCGCCCGCGATCGGATGCCAGATTGCCGCCATATGTGCGCGCAACTGGTGGGTGCGGCCCGTCACGGGCCGCAGCGCGACCCAGGCCGCGCGGTTGCCGGCGTGATCGATCACGCGGTAATCGGTGACAGCATGGCGCGCGCCCTCGACGCCGTCCGCCTCATCGGGGTCGTAGGTCTTCATCTTCGACGCCTTGCCGCCGGTCTCGGTCTTGGCGAGCGCCAGCCGGATCGTACCCATTTCGGGCGACGGCCGCCCGGCCACCAGCGCGACATAGATCTTCTCGACGGCGCGCGTGCGGAACGCGCGGGACAGCGCCACCGCCGCCTGGCCGGTGCGGGCCAGCACCAACAGGCCCGAAGTGTCGCGGTCGAGCCGATGCACCAGCCGCGGGTCGTCGTCGCGCCCGAAGCGCAGCACCTCGAGCATCGCGCCCAAATGCAGATGCTGCCCGGTTCCGCCCTGCACCGCGAGCCCAGCGGGCTTGTTCAGGACAATCATGTGGTCGTCGCGGAAGACGACCGCGCGCAGCAGTGCCTCGCGCGCCGCCGCATCCACGCGCGGAGCGGGTGGGGCGGGGCGCGCTACGGCATCGGGCGCGGCGGCTTCTGCGTCGGGCAGCGGCGGCACCCGGATGCTCTGCCCCGGCGCCACGCGGCTCGACGCCTTGGCGCGCGCGCCGTCGATGCGGACCTCGCCGGTGCGGCACATCTTCTCGATGCGCCCCTGGCCAAGCTGCGGAAACTGGCGACGCAGCCACCGGTCGAGGCGCTGGTCGGCCTCGTCGGGCCCGACGGTCAGGTGCTGAACCCCGGTCATTCGATCCCTCCTCAGGACGCCAGTGCGCGCGCCAGCGCCATGCCCAGGGCAAGCCCTGCGATCGAGAGCAACACCGAGGCCGAGACATACCCCGCCGCCGCCAGCCAGCGCGCGCGGTCGAGCAACTGCATCGCGTCAAGCGAGAAGGCCGAGAATGTGGTGAAGCCGCCGAGGAGCCCGGTCATCACCAGCGGTGCCAGCCGCGCGGGGCCGTCGGGCAGCCGCTCGATCAGCAGGACCACCATCGCCCCCATCGCGATCGATCCCACCACGTTCACGAACAGCGTGCCCCAGGGGAAGCCGGGTCCGAACAGGCGCAGGGCGCCCGCGACCACCAGGAACCGGGCGCAGGCCCCCAGCGCGCCGCCCAGCGCGACCAGCAGAAGTTTCTCGATCACGCGCCCCCCCTGTTGCGCCGCAGCCGGGCGAACCAAGCCAGGCGCTTCTGCATCTCGCGCTCGAAGCCGCGCTCGACCGGGTGGTAGAACTCGGGCCGCGCCATACCGGCAGGAAAGTAGTCCTGCCCCGAGAACGCATCCGGCGCGTCGTGGTCATAGGCGTAATCACGGCCGAAGCCCATGGTCTTCATCATCTGCGTGGGCGCGTTCAGGATGTGGTCGGGCGGGGGGGCCGCACCACTTTCGGCCGCGGCCCGGCGCGCCGCCTTGTAGGCCATGTAGGCGGCGTTCGATTTGGGCGCGAGCGCGAGGTAGATGATCGCCTGCGCCAGCGCCAGGTCGCCCTCGGGCGAGCCGAGGCGCTCGTAGATCTCCCACGCGGCAAGGCAGTGGCGCGCAGCCTCGGGGTCAGCGAGGCCGACATCCTCGACCGCCATGCGAGTGATGCGCCGCGCAAGATAGCGCGGATCCTCGCCGGCCTCGAGCATCCGCGCGAGCCAGTAGAGCGCGGCATCGGGGTCCGAGCCGCGCACCGATTTGTGCAGCGCCGAGATCAGGCCGTAATGCCCGTCGCCGGTCTTGTCGTAGAGCGCCGCGCGCCGGTTGAGCCGCCGGGCCACCGCGGCGGCATCATGCGGCCCGGGCCCGAGGCGATAGGCCTGCTCGGCGAGGTTCAGGAGCGTGCGTCCGTCGCCTTCAGCCATGCCGATCAGCGCCGCGCGCGCTTCGGGCGTCAGCGGCAGCGGGCCTTCGCTGGCCTCGGCCCGGTCCAGCAGCGCGCCCAGCGCCACCGCGTCGAGCAGGCCGAGCCGCAGCACCTGCGCGCGCGAGAGCAACGCCGCGTTAAGCTCGAACGAGGGGTTTTCGGTGGTGGCACCGATCAACGTCACGATGCCCGCCTCGATCAGCGGCAGGAAAGCGTCCTGCTGCGCCTTGTTGAAGCGGTGGATCTCGTCGACGAACAGCACGGTCCCCTGCCCCGAGGCATGACGCAGGCGCGCCGCATCAAACACCTTGCGCAGGTCGGCCACGCCCGCGAAGATCGCGCTGATCTGCACGAAGGCATGCGCCGTCTCGGCGGCGAGAAGCCGGGCGATGGTGGTCTTGCCGACCCCCGGCGGGCCCCACAGGATCAGCGAGCCCAACTCGCCCGCCGCGAGCATGGCGCCGAGCGGCCCCTCCGGCCCCAGCACATGATCCTGCCCGACGACGTCGCAAAGCCGTGCCGGGCGCAGGCGGTCGGCCAGCGGGCGCGGGCCCGCGCCCTCCGCGGGGGGCGGTCTGTCCTCGGCGCCGAAAAGGTCAGACATCCGGATCAACCCCGCACGGTCACGATGCCGCGCCGTCCGCCGCGCATCACGTCGAGCTCGATCGCGCCGCGTGCCTGCGACACGGCCGCGCGAAGCCCGGCGGTGTCGGCGATCTCGCGCCCATTGACCGCGCGGATCACATCGCCGCGCCTGAGGCCCGAGCGGGCCGCCGGGCCCCCGGTCGCGCTGACCAGCACGCCGCTCGCCGCCAACGGCAGCCGGGCTTCGGCGATCACCGCGGGGTTGATGGTGACGATCTCGAGCCCGCTGAGTTGCCCGGCCCGATCGAGCGTGAGGCGCGCGCGGGGCGGCTGCTCGGGGGCCGGGGCGAGGGTGAGGGGCAGGCTCTGCTGCGCCCCACGCGAGACATAGTCGATCGCGACGGTCTGGCCGAGCCCGAGGGTTGCCGTGCGGAATTCAAGCTCGCCCGGCGCGTTCACCGCGACCGCGTCGATCCCGAGGATCACGTCGCCCGGGATCAGCCCTGCCGCGGCCAGCGGGCTGAGCGGGTGGATCTGTTCGATCAGCACGCCCGAGGGGACCGCGAGACCCAGCGCTTCGGCAAGATCGCCCGTCACCTCGCGCCCGGAAATGCCGAGCCAGGGCCGCGCCAAGCCCTCGGCCCCGCTCAGCGCCGCATCGATCACGCGCGCAACGAGGTTTGCGGGCACGGCGAAGCCGATCCCGACCGAGCCGCCCGTCCGGCTGAGAATGGCGGTGTTGATGCCGACAAGGCGCCCCTTCATGTCGACCAGCGCGCCGCCCGAATTGCCTGGGTTGATCGCCGCATCGGTCTGGATGAAATAGCCCTGCTGCGCCGCCGCCCGGCCGGTCGAGCGCGCAAGCCCCGAAATGATCCCACTGGTCACGGTCTGACCGACACCGAAGGGGTTGCCGATGGCGAGCACAAGGTCGCCCACCTCGAGCGTGTCGGAATCGCGCAGATCAAGCGTCGGCAGGTCCTGCGCGCCGTCAAGCTCGAGGATCGCAAGATCGGCCGCCTCGTCGGTGAAGATCACCCGCGCCTCGAATTCGCGCCGGTCGTGCAGGACCACTGTGATCTCGTCGGCGTCGCCTACCACATGGTTGTTCGAGACCACGATCCCCTTGGGATCGACGATCACGCCCGAGCCGAGCGCGTTCTCGATCCGGCGCCGACCGGGCGCCTGCTGGCCGAAGAAATCGCCGAAGAACCGCTCGAAGAACGGGTCGCCGCCGAACGGGCTGGTGCGCTGGGTGACGACCTTGCGGGTATAGATGTTCACCACCGCGGGCGCAGCCTTCCTGACCACGGGGGCGAAGGAGAGGGTGATCTCCTCACGCGTCTGCGGCACCTGCTGGGCGGCCGCGGGAGCGCCTGCGCCGGCGAGGGCGATCGCGATCAGGACGGCTGTGAACGGAGATCTGCGGCGCATCGGTCTCACCATCGCACGGATTCCCGACCCGCAATCTATTGGCGCAGGCGCCGGGCGCCAAGGGGCGGGCGCGCGCGGCCCGGTCACGATCGCGCCGCCGGCCCATCCGCGGCGCCCCGGCGCCAGACGAAAAAGGCGGCCCCGCCGGGGCCGCCCTGTCGGTGCCAAACGGCGCTCAGGCGCTCACGCCTCGACCGCGGCCTCCTCGGCTGCGACGCGGGCGCGGTCGCCGGCGCCCTTGGCGTCAGCATCGCGGTCGACCAGCTCGATGATCGCCATCGGCGCCATGTCGCCATAGCGGAAGCCCGCCTTGAGAACGCGCGCATAGCCGCCCTGGCGGTCCTTGTAGCGCGCGCCCAGCGTGTCGAAGAGCTTCTTGACGGCCGCGTCCTGCTTGATCTTCGAGGCGGCCAGCCGGCGCGCATGCAGATCACCGCGCTTGGCCAGCGTGATCAGCTTCTCGACGATCGGGCGCAGTTCCTTGGCCTTGGGCAGGGTGGTCTTGATCTGCTCGTGTTCGATCAGCGAGCAGACCATGTTGGCGAACATCGCCTTGCGATGCTCGGCCGTCCGGTTCAGTTTGCGGTGTCCGCTACCGTGGCGCATGTCGGGTCTCCGTGGTCTTTATGCTTTGTCCGGCCGCCCTTGCGTGGAAGCGACCTCCTTGGGGCACCATGCCCGGGTGGTGATGCAGGGGCGCCGCCGCCCCCGCGGGTTAGAGGATCAGAACTGATCCTCGAACTTCTTGGCCATGTCCTCGATGTTTTCCGGCGGCCAGTCGGGCACGTCCATACCCAGATGCAGGCCCATGGTCGAGAGCACTTCTTTGATCTCGTTGAGCGACTTGCGGCCGAAGTTCGGGGTCCGCAGCATTTCGGCTTCGGTCTTCTGGATCAGGTCGCCGATGTAGACGATGTTGTCGTTCTTGAGGCAGTTCGCCGAGCGCACGGAAAGCTCGAGTTCGTCGACCTTCTTGAGCAGGAGCGGGTTGAACTCGAGCGATTCCTCGCCCACGTCGCGCCCGGCTTCCTTCGGCTCCTCGAAGTTGATGAAGATCTGGAGCTGGTCCTGCAGGATGCGCGCGGCATAGGCGATCGTGTCCTCGGGGCTGAGCGAGCCGTCGGTCTCGACCGTGATCGAGAGCTTGTCGTAGTCGAGCACCTGGCCCTCGCGGGTCGGCTCGACCTTGTAGCTCACGCGCTTGACCGGCGAGTAGATCGCATCGACCGGGATCAGCCCGATCGGCGCGTCCTCGGGCCGGTTCTTGTCGGCCGAGACGTAGCCCTTGCCGGTGCTGACGGTCAGTTCCATGTGCAGCGAGGCGCCGTCGTCGAGATGGCAGATCACATGGTCGGTGTTGATGATCTCGACGCCCGCGACCTCGGCGATGTCGCCTGCGGTCACGACGCCCGGGCCGGTGGCGGCGAGTTGCAGCCGCTTGCTGCCCTCGACATCCATCTTGACCGCGATGCCCTTGACGTTGAGCACGACGTCAGTGACGTCCTCGCGCACGCCGGGGATCGACGAGAATTCGTGCAGCACGCCATCGATCTGGATCGAGGTCACCGCCGCGCCCTGCAGAGACGACAGCAGCACGCGGCGCAGCGCATTGCCCAGCGTGAGGCCGAAGCCGCGCTCGAGCGGTTCGGCCACGGCCGTCGCGTTCCGGTCGCCATCGGCGCCGGGCGTGATCACGAGGCCGTGCGGCTTGATCAACTCAAGCCAGTTCTTGTGGATCGTCATGGTGTCTCCTCCATTCTCGCGCGCGGATCGACCCTGAATCCGTGCGCACTCGAGGAAAAGCCTGCGGACCTGCCCCGGATCGGGAAGCAGGCCCGCCTGCTCGACAAATTCCGGCGGTCAGACCCGGCGGCGCTTGGGCGGGCGGCAACCGTTATGCGCGATCGGCGTCACGTCGCGAATGGAGGTCACCTGGAACCCGACCGACTGCAGCGCGCGCAGCGCCGATTCGCGGCCCGAGCCGGGGCCCTGCACCTCGACCTCGATGGTGCGCACGCCATGCTCCTGCGCCTTCTTGCCGGCATCCTCGGCGGCGACCTGCGCCGCGTAGGGGGTCGACTTGCGCGAGCCCTTGAAGCCCATCGACCCAGCCGAGGACCACGAGATCGTGTTCCCCTGCGCGTCGGCGATGGTGATCAGGGTGTTGTTGAACGAGGCGTTCACATGCGCGACGCCTGCCGAGATGTTCTTGCGCTCCTTGCGCTTGGGCGCAACGCGGCGTTCACGAGCCATCGGCGAGTCTCCTTATTTCTTCTTGCCGGCGATGGGCTTCGCGGGGCCCTTGCGAGTGCGGGCGTTGGTGTGGGTGCGCTGGCCGCGAACCGGCAGGCCGCGGCGGTGCCGAAGACCGCGATAGCAGCCAAGGTCCATCAGGCGCTTGATATTCACGGCCACCGAACGCCGCAGGTCGCCTTCGACCTGGAGGTTCGCGTCGATGTGCTCGCGGATCGCGAGGACCTCGGCGTCCGAAAGCTCGTTCACCCGGCGCGCATCGGCGATGCCGACGGCCCCGCAAATCTCGCGCGCCGCGGACTGGCCGATGCCGTGGATGTAGGTGAGTGCGATGTGCACCCGCTTGTTCGTCGGAATGTTAACGCCAGCGATGCGCGCCACTTCTCCAGCTCCGTCCTTCGCCCGCCCCTTGTCCGGGCGGCCCAAAATCCAAGGGACCAGCCCTCACGACCGGCCCCGTCTCATCCCGAGAGAAGTTCGCCACATCCCGTTTGCCGTCGAGAGGTGAAGTCGACGGCGGCGACTCTCAATCCGTGAATGGAAGCGCGAACTATAAGCACGCACCCCTTTGCGTCAACCCCGATTCCGGGGCAATCCGGCGTGGCGCGCGTTCAGGCGAGCGCCGCACCGATCTGCGTCGTGACTTTGTCGATCTCGGCCATGCCATCGACGGATTTCAGCTTGCCGGCGGCGCGGTAGTGGTCGATCAGCGGCGCGGTCTCGGCGTGATAGGCGTTCAGGCGCTCGCGCACCGTCTCGGCGTTGTCGTCGGGTCGGCGCTTGAAAGCGGTCGCGCCGCACTTGTCGCAGACCCCCGCCACGGCCGGAACCTTGTAGCGGTCGTGATAGCCCTCGCCGCAGGTGCCGCAGGTGTAGCGGCCCGAGACCCGGTCGACCAGCGCGTCGTCGTCGACCTCCATGCTGACCACGGCGTCGAGCGCCATCCCCTTGTCGCGCAGCAATGCGTCCAGTGCCTCGGCCTGCGCCACGGTCCGGGGGAAGCCGTCGAAGATCAGGCCCTGGTTGACATCCGGCTGGTCGAGCCGCTCGGAGACAACGCCGATGACGATCTCGTCCGAGACGAGCTGCCCCGCCTCCATCACCGCCCTGGCCTTGCGGCCGACCTCGGTTCCCGCCGCCACCGCCGCGCGCAGCATGTCCCCGGTCGAGAGCTGGATCATGCCCTCGCGCTCCATCAGGATGCGCGCCTGGGTGCCCTTGCCGGCCCCCGGCGGGCCCAAGAGGATGATGTTCATGTCACAGTCCCCCTTCGGATCGTGAAGTTTCTTGCCGGCCGGCGCCTGTCACCGGCGCCGCCCCCGGATCTTCGATTTCTCGATCAGACCCTGATACTGATGCGCGAGCATGTGGCTTTGCACCTGCGTCATGGTGTCCATCGTGACCGAGACCACGATCAGGAGCGACGTGCCGCCGAAGTAGAAGGGGACCGCGAGTTCGGCGATCATGATCTCGGGCAGCAGGCAGACCACCACGAGATAGGCCGCACCCACCACGCTGAGCCGGGTCAGCACATAGTCGAGATATTCCGCCGTCCGCTTGCCGGGACGGATGCCCAGCACGAAGCCGCCATGCTTCTTGAGGTTGTCGGCGACGTCGTCCGGGTTGAAGACCACGGCCGTGTAGAAGAACACGAAGAAGACGATCAGCGCGGCATACATCACCAGGAATAGCGGCTGGCCATGGCCCAGCATCGCCGCGACCGCGCCCAGCCAGCCGACATCGCCGCTCTGCGCGCCGAAGCTTGCAACCGTCGTCGGCAGCAGCAGCAGCGACGAGGCGAAGATCGGCGGGATCACGCCCGAGGTGTTGAGCTTGAGCGGCAGGTGCGAGCTTTCGCCGCCATAGATCTTGTTGCCGACCTGGCGTTTCGGATACTGGATCAGGATCCGCCGCTGGGCCCGCTCGAAGAACACGACCGCGTAGATCACGAGCCCCGCAAGGATGATGATCCCGAGGATCGCGATGGTCGAAAGCTGCCCGTTGCGGCCCAGCTCGAAGAACTGCGCGAGCGCACCCGGAAGCTCCGCCACGATGCCGACGAAGATGATCAGCGAGATGCCGTTGCCGATGCCGCGCGCGGTGATCTGCTCGCCCAGCCACATCAGAAACATCGTGCCGCCCACCAGCGTGATGACCGCCGAGGCGCGGAAGAAGGCTCCCGGGTCGAGCGCGAGGCCCTGGCCTTCGAGGCCCACGGCGATGCCATAGGCCTGCACCGTCGCCAGCAGCACCGTGCCGTAGCGGGTGTACTGGTTGATCTTCTTGCGGCCGCTCTCGCCTTCCTTCTTCAACTGCTCGAGCGCCGGGACCATCGAGGTCATCAACTGCATGATGATCGAGGCCGAAATATACGGCATGATCCCCAGCGCGAAGATCGCCATGCGCCCGACCGCACCGCCGGCGAACATGTTGAACACGCCGATGATGCCGCCGCGCGTCTGTTCCATGAACTGCGCGAGCTGCACTGTGTCGATCCCGGGCATCGGGATGAAGGTGCCAAGGCGGTAGACGATCAAAAGCCCGATGGCAAAGAGGATGCGGCTCTGGAGATCCTTGGCCTTGCCAAAGGTCTTCCAGCTCATGTTCGCGGCCAACTGCTCGGCGGTGGAAGCCATGATGCCTCTCTTGTCAGGTCAAAGGCCGCCACGGGGGGAGTCCCCGGGGCGGCCGTTCTGGGCGTCCGTGGCGCGCCGCCGTCCGGAGCGCGCAGGGCAGATCACTCGGGGCTGGCCTCGGCCGGGGCCTTCACGCTCAGCGTGCCGCCCGCCGCCTCGACCGCCGCAACGGCCGCCTTCGAGGCGCCGGTCACGTCGATCTTCAGGCCTTGTGTGGTCAGCACGCCCTTGGCAAGCACGCGGATGCCGTCCAGCTTGCGCCGAACCAGCCCCGAATTCACCAGCACCGCCTCGTCGATCACCGCGCCCGCGTCAATCTTCTCGTCGTCGATGAAACGCTGGATCGCGCCGAGGTTCACCACCGCGAAGTTCTTCATGAACATCTTGTTGGTGAAGCCGCGCTTCGGCAAGCGGCGGTGCAGCGGCATCTGGCCGCCCTCGAACCCCTTGATCGCCACGCCCGAGCGCGATTTCTGGCCCTTGATGCCGCGGCCGGCGGTCTTGCCCTTGCCCGAACCCGGGCCGCGCGCAACGCGCTTCTTGGGCTTCGCCGCGCCCGGATTGTCGCGCAACTCGTGAAGTTTCATGACGCATCTCCTTTCTCACCGGACCGCACGGGGCAATGCGTCGGGCCCCGCCGCCACGGTTTCAATGTCCGGCACTGCGGCCCGGCGGGGATATTTGTCCACGGCCCGGCGCGGCGCGTCGCCCTCCCCCCTCGTGGGGGAGGGATGGGGTGGGGGTCGCCCCCCGGTGTGGGGGTCGCCCCCCGGTCGCGAGGCGTCAGCCCCGCTCCTCGACGATCACGGCAAGATGCGGGATCGACTCGACCATGCCGCGCACCGAGGGCGTGTCCTCGAGTTCGCGGGTGCGGTGCATCTTGTTGAGCCCCAGGCCCTTCAGCGTCGCACGCTGCTTGGCCGGACGGCGGATCGGGCTGCCGATCTGCTTGACGACGATGGTCTTTGCCATGTGCCGGACCCTCCTCAGGCGTCCACGGTCTCGGGAGCCGCGCCCTCGCGGGCGGGCAGGATGTCCGCGACCTTCTTGCCACGGCGCGCCGCGACCTGGCGGGGCGAGAACTCGTTCTTCAGCCCGTCGAAGGTGGCGCGCACCATGTTGTAGGGGTTCTGGCTGCCGGTCGACTTGGCGACGACGTCCTGCACGCCCAGCATCTCGAACACGGCGCGGCAGGGGCCGCCCGCGATGATGCCGGTGCCCGCGGGCGCCGTGCGCATGACGACGTTGCCGGCCCCCCAGCGCCCGATGACGTCGTGGTGCAGCGTGCGCCCTTCGCGCAGCGGCACGCGGATCATCGAGCGCTTGGCCTCCTCGGTCGCCTTGCGGATCGCCTCGGGGACCTCCTTGGCCTTGCCCGAGCCGAAGCCCACGCGGCCCTTCTGGTCACCGACCACCACCAGCGCCGCGAAGCCGAAGCGCTTGCCGCCCTTCACCGTCTTCGAGACGCGGTTGATCGCGACGAGACGATCGGCGAATTCCGGCTCGCGATCATCGTCGCGGCGGTCGCGGCGCTCGCGGCGCCCTTCACGTTCTGCCATCTCTCTCGCTCCTCAGAACTTCAGCCCGCCCTCGCGGGCGGCATCGGCCAGGGCCTTGATCTTGCCGTGGAACAGGAACCCGCCACGATCGAAGTAGACATCCTCGATGCCCGCGGCCTTTGCCCGTTCGGCAACCGTCGCGCCGACCTTGGCGGCCGCCTCGCGGTTGTTCTTCCCGGCAATTCCCAGCGCGGGTTCGAGCGACGAGGCGGCGGCGACGGTGCGCCCCGCCACATCGTCGATGATCTGCACCGAGATGTTCTTCAACGACCGGTGCACGCTCATGCGCAGGCGCCCGTTCGAAATCTTCCTGAGCTTGCTGCGGACGCGCATGCGGCGCCGCAGGAAAAGCTCACGCTTGCTGTTGGCCATCTGCTTGCGTCCTTACTTCTTCTTGCCTTCCTTGCGGAAGATGAACTCGCCCCTGTAGCGGATGCCCTTGCCCTTGTATGGCTCGGGCCGCCGCCAGTCCCGGATCTTTGCCGCCGTCTCGCCGACCAGTTGCTGGTCGATGCCGCTCAGCACGATCTCGGTCGGCTTGGGGCAGACCACGTCGATGCCATCGGGAATGGCGAAGTCGACGTCGTGGCTGTAGCCCAGCGCCAGCTTCAGCGTGCGGCCTTGGATCTGGGCGCGATAGCCCACGCCCTGGATGTCGAGCTGCTTGGTGAAGCCCGTGGTCACGCCGGTCGCGAGGTTCGCGATCTGCGTGCGGGTCATGCCCCACTGCTGGCGCGCGCGCTTCGAGGTGCCGCGCGGCTTGACGGTGACGGTATTGCCCTCGACGACGATATCGACGTCGTCGGTGGCGGTGAAGGTGCGGACACCCTTCGGCCCCTTGCACTGCACGGTCTGGCCCGAGACCTTGAACTCGGCGCCGTTCGGTGCCTGGACCGGCTTCTTTCCGATACGCGACATGATCGCCTCCTCAGAAAACGGTGCAGAGCACTTCGCCGCCGACGTTCTCAGACCGGGCACGCGCGTCGGTCATGACGCCGCGGCTGGTCGAGACGATAGCGACGCCGAGCCCGTTACGGACCTGCGGCAGCCCTTTCGAGGCGGCATAGGCGCGCCGACCGGGGGTCGAGATGCGCTTCAGCTCGCGGATCGCGGGCTGGCCGTCGAAATACTTCAGGCTGATCTCGAATTCGGGGTGGCCGCCCTGGCCATCCACCTTGTCGTAGCCGCGGATGTAGCCCTCGTCCTTCAGGACGTCGAGCACCCAGCCGCGCAGCTTCGAGGCAGGCGTGCGCACCGTCGACCGGCTGCGCATGCTCGCGTTGCGAATACGCGTCAGCATATCGCCGAGAGGATCGTTCATCGACATACCTGTCCCCTCCTCACCAGCTCGACTTGACCATGCCCGGGATCTCGCCACGCGAGGCGAGGTCACGGAGCGCGATGCGGCTCATCTTCAGCTTGCGGTAGTACGACCGCGGACGCCCGGTCACCTCGCAGCGGTTGCGCACGCGGCTGGGGGCCGAGTTGCGCGGCAGCTTCGCAAGCTTCAGGCGCGCCTTGAAGCGCTCCTCCATCGACTTCGACTCGTCGATCGCAATCGCCTTCAGCGCGGCGCGCTTGACGGCATACTGCGCGGCAAGGCGGATGCGCTTCTTGTCGCGCTCGACCATGCTCTTCTTTGCCATGTCTCTCTTCCTCCCGCGCTCAGGCCCTGAACGGCATGTTGAATGCCGCCAGCAGCGCCTTTGCCTCGGCATCGGTGCCGGCCGTGGTGCTGATCACGATGTCCATGCCCCGGACGGTGTCGACCTTGTCGTAGTCGACCTCGGGGAACACGATGTGTTCCTTGATGCCCATGGCGAAGTTACCACGGCCGTCGAAGCTCTTGCCCGGCACGCCGCGGAAGTCGCGGATGCGCGGCATCGCCACGGTGATCAGGCGGTCAAGGAAGTCGTACATCCGGTCGCGCCGCAGCGTGACCTTGACGCCGAGCGGCATCCCCTCGCGCAGCTTGAAGCCCGCAATCGACTTTTTCGCCTTGGTGATGACCGGCTTCTGCGCGGCGATCTTCATCAGCTCGTCATGCGCCGACTTGATCTTCTTCGAGTCGCTCACCGCCTCGCCGACGCCCATGTTCAGGACGATCTTGTCGAGCCGCGGGATCATCATGTCGTTCTTGTACCCGAACTGCTCCCGCAGAGCCTGCCGGATCTCGGTCTCATAGAGCGCCCGCAGGCGCGGGACATATGCGGAGCCGTCAGCCATCGATGACCTCCCCCGACTTCTTGGCAAAGCGGACCTTGGTGCCGTCCTCGAGGATGCGGAAGCCGACACGGGTCGGGCCGCCCTCCTTGGGGTCGACAAGCGCGATGTTCGACAGGTCGATCGCCGCTTCCTTCTGGATGCGGCCGCCCTGCGCGGTCTGGGTCTGGCGCTGGTGGCGGACCACCATGTTGACCCCGCCGACGACCGCGCGGCCGTCCTTGGGGATCACCCGGAGGATCTCGCCCTCCTTGCCCTTGTCACGGCCGGTCAGGACCACGACGCGGTCGCCCTTCTTCAGCTTCGCCGCCATCACAGCACCTCCGGCGCCAGCGAGATGATCTTCATGAAGTTCTTGGCGCGCAGTTCGCGCACGACCGGCCCGAAGATGCGGGTGCCGACCGGCTCGAGGTTGTTGTTCAGGATGACCGCGGCGTTGCGGTCGAACCGGATGGTGGTGCCATCCTCGCGCCGGACTTCCTTGGCGGTGCGCACGACGACGGCCTTGCGCACGTCGCCCTTCTTCACACGGCCGCGGGGGATCGCCTCTTTCACCGAGACGACGATGATGTCGCCGACGCCCGCGTATTTCCGCTTCGCGCCGCCAAGCACCTTGATGCACTGCACCCGACGTGCGCCGGAGTTGTCGGCGACGTCCAGATTGGTCTGCATCTGGATCATGCTTTGCTCTCCCGACCTGCGGGGACCGATTCACCGGCCCCGCGGTTTCGACGAGCTGGGAAGTCAGACGGGTCAGACCCGGCCAACGACCTCCCAGCGTTTGGTTTTCGAGATCGGCGCGCATTCCTGGATGCGCACGGTCTCGCCGATCTTGTACTCGTTGGCCGCATCGTGAGCGCGGTACTTCTTCGAGCTGCGGACAGTCTTCTTCATGACCGGGTGCGTGAAGCGGCGCTCGACCAGGACCGTGACGGTCTGCTCGTTCTTGTCGCTGACGACGGTGCCCTGAAGGATTCGCTTCGGCATGTCTGTTACTCCGCCCCGGCCGCGGCGCGGGCCTTCTCGTTCAGGATGGTGTTCACGCGCGCGACGTCGCGGCGCACGACGCGCTTGCGCGCCGTGTTCTCAAGCTGGCCAGTCGCGGCCTGGAAGCGGAGGTTGAACGCCTCCTTCTTCAGGCCTTCGAGATCCTGGCGCAGCTGATCCGGCGTCTTCTCGCGCAGTTCAGTGGCCTTCATGGCACGTCTCCTTTGACAGATATGCGAGGCGCCGCCCACCGGGCGCGCGCCCCCGCATCATTCATCAAAAACCGGCCCGCCCCCTCGCTCGACAGGCGGGGGCAGGCCAAAAATTCCTCACCAGTCCTCGCGGACGACGACCCGGCTCTTGATCGGCAGCTTCATGGCCGCGAGGCGGAGCGCCTCCCTTGCCACATCCTCGGGCACGCCGTCAATCTCGAACATGATGCGGCCGGGCTTTACCTTGGCCGCCCAGTATTCGACCGAGCCCTTGCCCTTGCCCATGCGCACTTCGGTCGGCTTCTGCGTGACCGGGACGTCCGGGAACACGCGGATCCAGATCCGGCCCTGGCGCTTCATCTGGCGCGTCATCG
The DNA here is from genome assembly GCA_032251175.1 of Thermohalobaculum sp. Lineage (GTDB taxonomy): Bacteria > Pseudomonadota > Alphaproteobacteria > Rhodobacterales > Rhodobacteraceae > Thermohalobaculum. The sequence goes on along the minus strand of JAVVFE010000016.1, from coordinate 3,567 downwards.
CGCGGCGGGCCGCCTCGATCTGACGCGCGGTGATGCGGTCGGGCTCGACCGCCTTGAGCCCGAAGGTGCCGAAGTTCAGATCGAAGCCGCCCTTGGCCTCGCCGTGAATGCGGCCCTTGAACTGCTTGCGGAACTTCGTTCGTTTCGGCGAAAGCATTGTTCGTCTCCCTGCCCTGCGTCAGCGGTCGCCGCGATGGTCGCGGTCGCGTCCGGGACGCCCGCCCCCGCCGCCACCTTCCTGCAGTTCCTGCTGGCGGCGATCACGGGCGGCGGGATCGTGCTCCATCACCTCGCCCTTGAAGATCCAGACCTTGACGCCGATGATGCCATAGGCGGTCTTGGCCTCGGCCAGCGCGTAGTCGATATCCGCACGCAGCGTGTGTAGCGGCACGCGACCCTCGCGATACCACTCGGTGCGCGCGATCTCGGCGCCGCCCAGGCGGCCCGCACAGTTGATGCGGATGCCCTGTGCGCCCATGCGCATCGAGTTCTGCACCGCCCGCTTCATCGCCCGGCGGAACGAGACGCGACGCTCGAGCTGCTGGGCGATGTTCTCGGCCACCAACTGTGCATCGAGTTCGGGGCGCCGGATCTCGACGATGTTGAGATGCAGCTCGCTCGGCGTGAGCGCGGCCAGCTTCTTGCGAAGCTTCTCGATGTCCGCACCCTTCTTGCCGATGATGACGCCGGGACGGGCGGTGTGGACGGTCACCCGGCACTTCTTGTGCGGGCGCTCGATCACCACGCGGCTGACACCGGCCTGCGCGACTTCCTTGCGGATGAAGTCGCGGATCTTCAGATCCTCGTGCAGCAACTGGCCGTAGTCCTTGCCGTCGGCATACCAGCGGCTGTCCCAGGTGCGGTTGATACCGACACGGAGGCCGATCGGGTTGACTTTATGTCCCATCAGGCCTGCTCCTCTACCTGCCGGACCTTGATCGTGAGCTGGCTGAACGGCTTCATGATCTTCCCAAACCGGCCGCGCGCACGCGGGCGGCCTCGCTTCAGAACCAGGTTCTTGCCGACGAAGGCCTCGGACACGACCAGGGCATCGACGTCGAGGCCATGGTTGTTCTCGGCATTCGCGATCGCCGACTGCAGCGTCTTCTTCACGTCCTCGGCGATGCGCTTCTTCGAGAAGGTCAGCATCGCGAGCGCCTGATCCGCCGACTTGCCGCGGATCATCTGGGCCACGAGGTTCAGCTTCTGTGGGCTGACCCGCAGCATCCGGTTCACGGCCATCGCCTCGTTGTCGGGAACGCGGCGGGGGTTCTTGTCCTGACCCATGGTCTTACCTCCGCTTCGCTTTCTTGTCGGCCGCGTGGCCGTAGTAGGTGCGGGTCGGCGAGAACTCGCCGAACTTGTGGCCGATCATCTCCTCGGTCACGTTCACCGGGATGTGCTTGTGGCCGTTGTAGACACCGAAGGTCAGCCCCACGAACTGCGGCAGAATGGTCGAGCGGCGCGACCAGATCTTGATCACTTCGCTGCGGCCCGAGTCGCGAGACTTCGCGGCCTTCTTCAGCAGGTAGGAGTCGACGAACGGACCCTTCCAGACGGAACGTGGCATGTTCTCGCCCCCTTACTTCGACTTGCGCGCATGGCGCGAGCGCAGGATGTACTTGGCGGTCGCCTTGTTGGACCGCGTCTTGCGGCCCTTCGTGGGCTTGCCCCAGGGCGTGACCGGGTGACGGCCGCCCGAGGTGCGGCCTTCGCCGCCGCCATGCGGATGGTCGATGGGGTTCATCGCAACGCCGCGAACGGCGGGGCGCTTGCCCTGGTGACGGGTGCGACCCGCCTTGCCGAAATTCTGGTTCGAGTTGTCGGGGTTCGACACCGCGCCGACCGTCGCCATGCACTCCTGGCGCACGATGCGCAGTTCGCCCGACGACAGCCGAAGCTGGGCATAGCCGCCATCGCGGCCGACGAACTGGGCATAGGTGCCGGCCGCGCGCGCGATCTGGCCGCCCTTGCCCGGCTTCATCTCGACATTGTGGACGATCGTGCCGATCGGCATGCCGGTGAAGGGCATCGCGTTGCCGGGCTTCACGTCGACCTTGCGGCCCGAAACCACCTTGTCGCCGACGCCCAGACGCTGGGGCGCGAGGATATAGGCGAGTTCGCCGTCCTCGTAGCGCACCAGCGCGATGAAGGCGGTGCGGTTCGGGTCATACTCGATCCGCTCCACGGTCGCTGGCACATCGGCCTTGCCCCGCTTGAAGTCGACGATGCGGTAGAGCCGCTTCGCGCCGCCACCACGCCTGCGCGCGGTGATCCGTCCCGTGTTGTTCCGGCCGCCGTTCCCGGTCAGACCCTCGATCAGGGTCTTTTCGGGACGGCCCTTCCAGAGCCCGGAACGGTCGATCAGAACCAGCCCGCGCTGGCCCGGCGTCGTCGGCTTGTATGTTCTCAACGCCATCTTGCTGTCTTCCGTTTGCTCGTTTCAGTCCGCGTCCAGATCTCAGAGACCGGTGGTCACGTCGATCGCGTTCCCCTCTTCGAGGGTCACATAGGCCTTCTTGACGTCGCTGCGCCGCCCGGGCCTGCCCCGGAAACGCTTGACCTTGCCCTTGGTGACGGTCGTGTTCACGGCCTTCACCTTGACGTTGAACAGCGCCTCGACCGCCTGCTTGATCAGCGGCTTGGTCGAGTCGATCGCGACCTCGAACACCACCGCGTTCGAGTCCGAGACCATGGTCGCCTTCTCGGTGATGATCGGGCGGCGGATCACGTCGTAGAGTGCTGCCTTCTGGGTCATCGTCATGCCTCCTTCGACGCGAAGCGCGCCTCGAGCGCCGCGAGACCCGCCCGGGTCAGTACCAGCGTGTCCTTGCGCAGGATGTCGTAGACATTGGCGCCCTGCCCCGGCAGCACATGCACCGCGTCGAGGTTCTGCGCCGCCCGCGCGAAGTTCGCGTCGAGCTCGGCCCCGTCGATCACCAGCGCCTTGGTCCAGCCGAGCTTCGCCACCTTGTCGGCCAGCGACCTGGTCTTGGGCTCGGACAGCCGGGCCTCGTCGACCACGATGAGCTGACCCTCGCGGACCTTGGCCGACAGCGCCATACGCAGGCCCAGCGCCCGGACCTTCTTGGGAAGCTCGTGCGCATGGCTGCGCACCAGCGGACCCTTCGCGTTGCCGCCGTGGCGGAACTGCGTGACGCCCTTGTCGCCGTGACGCGCACCGCCGGTGCCCTTCTGGCGATACATCTTCTTGGTCGTGTAGCTGACCTCGCCGCGCGTCTTGGTCTTGTGCGTGCCGGCCTGGCGCTTGGCCAGCTGCCAGCGCACGACGCGCTGCAGGATGTCCGCGCGGGGCTCGACGCCGAAGATCTCGTCCGAGACCTCGACCTCGCCCGCCGCCGCGGCATCGAGATTGATCACTGCGAGTTTCATTCCTCACCCCCTTCGGCCGCGGCTTCGGCAACCGCCGCAGCCTCGACAGCGCGGATCGCGGCCGGGAACGGCAGACCGTCCGGCGCGCGGCGCTTGACCGCATCGCGCACCGTGACCCAGCCGCCGCGCGAGCCCGGGACCGCGCCCTTGATCATGATCAGGCCCCGCTCGGCA
>JAVVFE010000015.1:0-18260 GCA_032251175.1 Thermohalobaculum sp. | reverse complement strand
CAACCCCGCACCCGGCGGCAAAAGCCCGCGCGATGGCGAGCGCCGCCCCGGCCAGGGCACCGGCCGGGGTCGGACCGCCATGCTGGTCGGCGACCACCCGCAGCCGCGGCTGCGCCGCCCCGGCCCGCAGCATGGAGGCCACGAAATTCCGGCCATGGCCGGCATGCACCCAGGCGGTGCGCAGGATCACATGCGGGCCGCCTGCGGCCGCGACCGCGCGCTCGCCCGCAAGCTTCGTGCGGCCATAGGCGTTCAGCGGCGCGACCGGATCGTCCTCGCGCCAGGGCCGGGGGGAGGTGCCGTCGAAGACGTAATCAGACGAGATATGCAGGAACGGCAGGCCGCGCGCGGCAGCGGCCTGCGCCATCGCGCCCGGCGCCTCGGCATTGATGCGCAGCGCGCGCGCCTCCTCGGCCTCGGCCAGGTCCACGGCGGTGAAGGCCGCGGCATTGAGCACGACATCGGCCCCGGCGCGCGCGATCAGGTCGGCACACCGGGCCGGGTCGCCCAGATCGGCCGCGTCGCGGTCCAGCGCGGTCACGGCAATCCCGTCGCCTGCCCGGCGCAGCACCTCGCGCGCAAGCTGGCCGGTGCGGCCGAACATCAGGAGCCGCAGCGTCACCGCCCGGCCCCGAGCCCGAGGCGCTGGCCCACCCCGGCCCGGTCGGCCAGCGGGCGCCACCACGCCTCGTTCGCCAGATACCAGTCGACCGTGCGCGCGAGCCCCTCGGCCAGCGTCACGCGCGGCTGCCAGCCAAGCTCGGCGCCGACCTTGGCGGCGTCGATCGCATAGCGCAGGTCATGGCCCGGCCGGTCCGGCACGAAGGAAATCAACCGCGCATGCGGCGCGCCTGCGGGCCGGCGGGCATCCAGCAGGCCGCAGATCATGCGCACCAGGTCGATGTTGCGGGCCTCGGCATTGCCGCCGATGTTGTAGGTCTCGCCCACCCGGCCGCGGTCGAGCACGCGCAGCAGCGCCTCGGCGTGGTCCTCGACATACAGCCAGTCGCGCACGTTCTCGCCCCGCCCGTAGACCTCGATCGCCCGGCCGGCCAGCGCCGACAGGATGGTCTTGGGCACCAGCTTCTCCGGAAAATGAAAGGGGCCGTAATTGTTCGAGCAGTTGGTGACGATCACCGGCAGGCCATAGGTCTCGCCCCAGGCCCGCACCAGATGGTCGGACGCGGCCTTCGACGCCGAATAGGGGCTGCGCGGGGCGTAGGGCGTGGTCTCGGTAAACCGGCCGGTCGCGCCCAGGCTGCCATAGACCTCGTCGGTCGAGACGTGGTGGAAGCGGAAGCTGCCGCGCGCCGCGGGCGCCAGGCGCTGCCAGTGCGCGCGGGCCGCCTCGAGCAGGCGATAGGTGCCGCCGATATTGGTCTCGATGAACGCGGCCGGCCCGTCGATCGAGCGGTCGACATGGCTCTCGGCGGCAAGGTGCAGGATCGCGTCGGGCGCGAACTCGCCGACCAGCGCCCCGACCGCCGGGCCGTCGCAGATGTCGGCCCGCACGAACCGGTAGCGCGGGCTCGCCGCCACCGCCGCAACATTGGCGTGGTTGGCGGCGTAGGTCTCGTTGTCGAGGTTCAGCACGTCGTGGCCGAGGCCCACGGCCCGGCGGACCACGGCCGAGCCGATGAAGCCCAGCCCGCCCGTCACCAGCAGCCTCATGTCACGGCCCCCAGCACGAAGGGCGAGACGATGTCGCGCAGGCGGGGGGCGGCGGCGTCCTTCGCCGACAGGATCGCCGCCGCCGGGTCGATGCCCCAGTCGATGCCGAGGTCGGGGTCGTCAAAGCGCACCGCCCCGTCGCAGTCGGCGGCATAGAAGGCATCGACCTTGTAGGCCACCTCGGTATCCGGCTCGAGCGTGACGAAGCCGTGCAGGAACCCCTTGGGGATCAGAAGCTGCACGCCGTTCGCGGCCGACAGCTCCGCAGCCACCCAGGTGCCGAAGCCGGGCGAGCCGCGGCGGATGTCGACCGCGACATCGCGGATCGCCCCGCGCACCACCCGCACCAGCTTGGTCTGCGCCATCGGCGGCGCCTGATAATGCAGGCCGCGCACCGTGCCGGCCCGGGCCGAGCAGGATTGATTGTCCTGCACGAACTCGATGCCGAGCCCCGCCTCGCGCATCGTCCGCGCGTTCCAGGTTTCGGCGAAATAGCCGCGCGCGTCGGCAAACCGCCGCGGGATCAGGCGCTTCACCTCGGGGATGGCGGTCTCGATGACCTGCATGAAAAAACCTTGCGCGCGCGGGCAACCCGCCCGTGTTTACTGCCCCGCCGCGCAATTTCAATCGCTTTCGCCCGGATCCTGGCTGGCGCGCGCAGGGGGGGCGCGACTGAAGCCCTTTCCATCACCCGCCGCATCCGCTAAATGCCCCGGGTCCCGGATCGCGGGGCGCGCGCACAAAGATCGACAAGGAACGGAGAGATGGGGTATCGGGTTGCCGTCGTGGGCGCCACGGGCAATGTGGGCCGCGAAATGCTCAACATCCTCGCCGAGCGGGAATTCCCGGCGGACGAGGTGATTGCGCTGGCCTCGCGCAAATCGCTGGGCACCGAGGTGAGCTATGGCGACAGGACGCTGAAAACCCGCGATCTCGACACCTTCGACTTCACCGGCACCGACATCGCGCTGTTCGCCATCGGCTCGGGGCCGACCAAGGAGTATGCGCCCAGGGCCGCGCGCGCGGGCGCCGTGGTGATCGACAACTCGTCGCTCTACCGCTACGAGCCCGACATCCCGCTGATCGTGCCCGAGTGCAACCCGGACGCGATCGAGATGTATCGCAACCGCAACATCATCGCCAACCCCAACTGCTCGACCGCGCAGATGGTGGTGGCGCTCAAGCCGCTGCACGACCGCGCCCGCATCAAGCGCGTGGTGGTCTCGACCTACCAGTCGGTCTCGGGCGCCGGCAAGGAGGCGATGGACGAGCTGTGGCTCCAGACCAAGGGGCTCTATGTCCCGGGGCAGGAATTCGCGCCTTCGAAGTTCCCCAAGCAGATCGCCTTCAACGTCATTCCCCAGATCGACGTCTTCATGGAGGACGGCTCGACCAAGGAGGAATGGAAGATGATGGTCGAGACCAAGAAGATCGTCGACCCGAAGATCAGGGTGCATGCGACCTGCGTGCGGGTGCCGGTCTTCGTCGGCCATTCCGAGGCGGTGAACGTCGAGTTCGAGGAGCCGCTCGACGAGGACGAGGCGCGCGAGATCCTGCGCGAGGCGCCCGGCATCATGCTGGTCGACAAGCGCGAGCCCGGTGGCTACGTCACGCCCATCGAATGCGTGGGCGACTTCGCGACCTACATCTCGCGGCTGAGGACCGACCCCACGGTCGAGAACGGGCTGGCGTTCTGGTGCGTCTCGGACAACCTGCGCAAGGGCGCGGCGCTCAACGCCGTGCAGATCGCCGAACTGCTGGGCCGGCGCTGCCTGAAGAAGGGCTGAGGCCCGGGGGCAGCGTCCGGCAAGGGTTCCTTAACCATCCTCCCCGCCTGATCGGGCCAGGGAGGATGCGACCATGACCACCGAGTCCACCACGATCCCGCCGGGCCTGCCGCTCGGACTTGGCGCGCGCCTTGCGCTCGAGGCGGCGATCACCGGGCTCAGCCCGGCGCAGATCGTGGCCGAGGCTGTTGCCGCCTATCTGTTCCGGCCGATGCGAGCCCCGGCGCACGGAGGGACGCGGCTAGAACGCCTCGCCGCGCACCACGTCGCAATCGCTGACCGAAACGATGCCGATCTGGCGCGAGACGACGCGGAACAGGTCGTCGAACAGCGGCGCGAGGCGGGCCTCGTCCATGATGGCGACGACCGCGACCATCCGCCCGGCCTCGCCCACCTGCCCCTCGCGCGACCACACCCGCCCCGAGGCACCGCGCCCGGCGATGGCGGGCAGAATGGTATAGCCCTTGACCCCCCGCTCGTCGAGGAAGCGCAGGATGCGCGCGAGCGCCGGGGCCTCGACGATCACCTCGACCCGTTTCTTGCGGTGGAGTTCCATGGCCTCAGCCTCCGGTGACGAGGGCGGCGGCCGCGCTGTAGAGCGGGATGCCCACGGTCAGGTTGAAGGGGAAGGTGATCCCGAGCGAGAGCGTGAGATAGATCGACGGGTTCGCCTCGGGCAGCGCCACGCGCATCGCCGCCGGCACCGCGATGTAGGACGCCGAGGCCGCGAGCGTGGTCATCAGCGCCACGCCCCCGGGCGACAGCCCGATCAGCGCGCCCGCGCCGAGGCCGAGCGCCCCCCCGATCAGCGGCATCGCGACGCCGAAGGCGATCACCGGGGGCGCAAGGAAGCGCGCGCCCGTCCGCATGCCGCGGCCCGCGACCAGCCCCATGTCGAGCAGGAACAGGCACAGCACGCCCTTGAACGGGTCGATGATGAAGCTCTCGATCTCGGCGAGGCCCTTGGGCCCGGTAACCAGGCCGATCAGGAACGCGCCGGTCAGCAGCACGATCGAGCCGTTGAGCGCGATCTCGCGCCACAGGCCGGCGTCATGGCCACCGGGCTCGGCCGGGCGGCGCTCGCCCTGCCCGGCACGGGCGAGCCACAGCGCGACCAGGATCGCGGGCGTCTCCATCACCGCGGCGACAGCGACGAGGTAGCCCTCATACGCCATTCCCGCGCTCGCCAGCGCCGAGGTCGCGGCGACGAAGGTGACGATCGAGATCGACCCGTAATGCGCCGCCACCGCCGCCGCATTCACCCGGTCGAGGCCCGAGACCGCGCGCAGCAGCCCGAAGGCGATCAGCGGGATCAGCGCCGACAGCGCCGCCCCCGCCGCGATGGCGAGCACGAGCGTGCCATCAAGCCCGTGATCGGCGACGCTCGCGCCGCCCTTGAAGCCGATCGCGAACAGCAGATACAGCGCCAGCGCCTTGGCCGCCGCCTCGGGGAAGCTGAGGTCCGAGCGCGCGAGCGCCGCCGCGAAGCCCAGCGCGAACGAGAGCACCATGGGCGAGACAAGGTTCGCGCCCGCCATCGCGAAGATTTCGCCCATATCCGCCCCTGCCAAGCCCCGCCATCCCGGTCGGGTGTCAGAAAATGCGGCCGCAGCGCAAGGTCAAGGGGTGCGGCGGACCGCTTCCGTCAGGTGAAATCCCCGCTCGCCGCGTCGAGCACATGGAGATGCCCGGTGCCGATGTCGAGCCAGCAGCCATGCAGCGTCAGCTCGCCGCGCGCGAGCGCCTCGGCCACGAAGGGGAAGGTGGCAAGGTTCACCAGCGAGATGATCACGGCCTCCTTCTCGAGCGCGGCGACCCGCGCCTCGGGGTCGGCGATCTGCGCCGCCACGCGGTCGAAGCCGGGGCGCAGGATCTCGATCCAGCGGCCGATATAGCTCGACCCCTCGGCCAGCTCGGGCGCATCGCCCGCGCACATGTCGTGGCAGGCGCTGATGCCGCCGCAGTTCGAGTGCCCCACCAGCACCAGATGCGCGACATTCAGCACCGAGACCGCGTATTCCACCGCCGCCGAGGTGCCGTGGAAGCTGAGGTCCGGGCTGTGCGGCGGCACCAGGCTCGCGACGTTCCTCAGCACGAACAGGTCGCCCGGCTCGGCGCCGAACATCTGCACGGTGTCGACGCGGCTGTCGCAGCAACTGATCACCATGGCGCGCGGGTGCTGGCCGGAATGGGCCAGGCGCTGATACCAGGCCCGGCTCTCGGCGAAGCGGGTGGCGTGCCAGAAGGCATGGCGCTCGCGCAAATAGGCGGGCAGCGGCGTGGCGGGCAGCGTGTCGCTCGGCCTCTTGTCCATCCGGTCCTCCTGTCGGCGTGCTCCGACGTGTCATCTAACGCAGCCGATGCCGCGCTGCAACACGGGCCTGCCGGCGGGCGCCGGCCCACATCGCATCGCGCCCCGACCGCGACAAGCGGCGTTGCCCGGCCCCGCACGCCCGGCTAAACCGGAAGCCGAAGCCGAACGGAGAGACCCACGATGATCGACATGGCCGTGATCGAAGTCGAAGCCCCCGGCGGGCCCGAAGTGATGCGCGTGGCGCGCCGGGCGCGCCCGCAGCCGGGACCGGGGCAGGTGCTGGTCAAGGTCACCGCCGCGGGCGTGAACGGCCCCGACCTCAAGCAGCGCAAGGGCGCCTACCCGCCGCCGCCGGGCGCCTCGGACCTGATCGGCCTCGAGGTGTCGGGCGAGGTCGTGGCGCTGGGCGACGGTGCCGCGCGCTGGCAGGTCGGCGACCGGGTCTGCGCGCTGACCAATGGCGGGGGCTATGCCGAATACGTCGCGGTCGACGCCCGCCACTGCCTGCCAATCCCCCCGGGCGTGGACGAGGTGGACGCCGCCGGCCTGTGCGAGACCTTCTTCACCGTCTGGTCCAACATCTTCCACGGCCATTCGATTCCTGACGGCGCGGTGTTCCTGGTGCATGGCGGCTCGGGCGGGATCGGCTCGACCGCGGTGCAGTTGGGCGCCGCCCGCGGCCTCAGGGTGTTCTCGACCGCCGGGACCGACAAGGGGCTCGACTTCATCCGCGGCCTCGGCGCCGAGCGGGCGATCAACTATCGCGCGGAGGATTTCGTCGAGATCGTGAAGGAGGCGGGCGGCGCCCGCGTGATCCTCGACTTCATGGGCGGCGACTATGTGGCGCGCAACTTCTCGGCCGCGGGGATGGATTGCCGGATCGTGCAGCTTGCCTTCGACCGCGGCGCCAAGGTCGAGTTGAACCTCGGCCCGATCATGATGAAGCGGCTGATCCTGACCGGCTCGACCCTGCGCCCGCGCCCGCCCGAGTTCAAGGCGGCGGTGGCGCGCGGGCTCGAGGCCGAGGCCTGGCCGCTGTTCGGGACCGGGCGGCTCAGGCCGGTCACCCACGCCGTGCTGCCGATGGCCGAGGCCGTGGATGCGCACCGCATGCTGGAGGCCGGCGGGCATCAGGGCAAGATCATCCTGCGGATGTGACCGCCGCGCGCGCGGCCGCGACGGCACCGGCCGGGACCGTCGCCCGGGCATGCGCCGGCGCCCGGAAATGTCGAAGGCCCGCACCATGACGGCGCGGGCCTTTTTCGTTTCGCAGTGCCGCCCGGGAGACGGCAGGCAGACCCTCAGGCCGGCTGCTTGCCGGCGCGCATCTTGTTGAAGATCACCTTGAACAGCGGCAGCAGGATCAGGATGAACGCGATGACCGTGATCGGCCCCGCCACCGGGCGGTTCAGGAAGATCATCGGATCGCCCGACGACAGCAGCAGCGACTGGCGCAGCGTCGGCTCGGCGATCGGGCCAAGCACGATCGCCAGCACCGCCGGCGCCAGCGGGTAGTCGAACTTGCGCAGGAAGAACGCGCCGATCCCGAAGCCCAGCATCAGCCAGATGTCGTGCATGTCGCGCACCGCGGCATAGCCGCCCACCACCGACAGGACGAAGATCATCGGCGCGAGGATGGTGAACGGCATCCGCAGCATCCAGATGAACAGCGGGATGAAGGCGAGGTTGATCACCAGCGCGGCCGCATTCGACACATAGAACGATCCGATCAGGCCCCAGACGAATTCGGGTTCGTCGACGAACAGCCGCGGACCAGGCGTCAGGCCCCAGATCACCATGCCGCCGAGCAGGATCGCAGTCGTCGGCGAGCCGGGGATGCCGAGCGTGATCATCGGCAGCATCGAACCGGTCGAAGCCGAGTTGTTTGCCGCTTCCGGTGCCGCGACACCACCGGGATGTCCCTTGCCGAATTCTCGTGGAGTGCGCGACATCATCTTCGTCACGCCGTAGGACATCAGGGAAGCAGGCGTCGCCCCCGCCGCCGGCAGGACGCCGACGAAGAAGCCGAGGAGGGAGCCCACCGACATGCCCTTCCAGCCGCGGCGCATGCATTCCCCGGCGTCCGCGGTCATGCCCTTCACGGTCATCTTCGCTTCGGAGTTCGTGATCGTTCCGCGGGTGGTGTCGATGGTCCACAGCATCTCGCCGATGCCGTAGACGCCGATCGCCAGCACGAGGAAATTGATGCCGTGCATGAAGCCCGAGATGTCGAAGAACACCAGCCTCGGTTCACCCGATATCTCATCGAAGCCAACCGCCGCAAAGACCAGACCCAGGCAGATCGACAGGACCGTCTTGGGAATGTCATCGCCGCCCAGACCGACGAAAGTGGCGAAGGCAAGCAGCATCAGGGCAAAGATTTCCGGCGGACCGAAGCTGAGCGCGACACTAGCAAGCGCCGGCGCGAAACCCGTGAACAGAAGGACCGAGACCGTTCCGCCCACAAACGACGCAATCGCCGCCGTGACAAGCGCGAGGCTCGCGCGGCCCTGGAGCGCCAGCGGTCGCCCGTCGAAGGTCGTCGCCACCGCGGTCGACGCGCCCGGGATTCCAAGCGTGATCGAGCTGATCGCGCCGCCATACATCGCGCCGTAGTAGATCGCGGCGAGGAAGATGATCGCCGATCCCGGCGGCACGAGGAAGGTGATCGGCAGCAGGATGGCGACACCGTTGACCGAGCCGAGGCCCGGCATGGCGCCGATGAACAAGCCGACGGTGACGCCGATCAGGATCAGCCCGAGGTTCATAGGCTCGACAGCGACCAGCAGGCCGTTCGCGAGAAGTCCTAGTATTTCCATGTTTCAGGTTCCACTTCTGCGTGCAGACGGTTCACGGCGCTCTGGGCTTCAGTAGATGATGTCGTAGAGCAGGTCGAAGACCGGAGCGGTGAAGCTCATGCCGGGCGGCATCGTGATGCGCATCAGCCCCTCGAAGAAGAAGAAGAACGCGATCGGCGAGACCAGCGAGATCACCAGCGACAAGGTCAGCGTGTGACGCCCGAGGAACCACAGGTAGTAGAAGAGGAAAACGCCCATGGCGCCATACATCGAGATGACGTTGATGAGCGCAATGAAGACGAAGATGCCGCCGCCAACCTCGATCAGCATCTTGCGACCTTCACGGTCGAGCACGGGTTCGGTGGATTGGGAAGGCGGAGATGTCCGCCTTGCCCAGTTGTAGGCGATCGCGACGGTGCAGAGCAGCATGATCGCGGAGAGCCAGAACGGCCAGGCCCCACCGCCGGGTCCTGTCCCTCTGACATAGCCGATATCCAGCTCCGAGCTTTTCACCATCATGTAGATGGAAAGCAGAGCCAGTATACCCGCCGTTATGATCTCTCCACGCCGCATCCTGACCTCCCGATTATGATTGCGATCGCTTGGGACTGCTTACTGGTCCATTTTCGCGAGCAGTTCCTTGTGCCTGTCGATCTGGAGCTGCCAGTAGGCCTTCTGCTCGTCCGGGTTCATCCAGAGCGGCGAGAGGCTTTCGGACTCCATGTAGGCCTGCCATTCCGGCAGGTTGTAGATGGTCTCGAACAGCTTCTGGTAGTATTCGGCCGCCTCGGGCGACTGCCCGGGAGCGCCGACAACCGCACGCTGGTTGTAGTAGCTGAAGTCCTTGCCCAGCTCCTTCACCGTGCGGACGTCCGGGAACGCCGGCAACCGCTCGTTCGAGAAGGCGATCAGCGGGATCACGTCGCCCGACGCGTAGAAGCCCTTGGCCTCGGACGGGTTGTTGACGCTCGAGTTGATCTGCTGGCCGGCCAGGTCCTTGGCCACCGCGCCGCCGCCCTTGTAGGGGATGTACTTCATCTTCAGATCGAAGTTCTGCTTCAGGAAGGTCGTGACCAGCGAGTCTTCCTGCCCGGTTCCGGTGCCGCCCATGACCCACTCGCCATTGGCCTTCTTCACCGCCTCGAGCCACTGCTCGAAGGTGGTGATGCCGCTGTCCTTGTGGACCCAGAGGATGAACGGATCGACGCCCATCATCGCGACCGGCGTGAAGGTCATCACGTCGATGCCGAGGTTTTCCTGACGCAGCGGCGTCGTGAAGAACGAGTTCAGCGTCACCAGGATGGTGTGATCGGGATCGTTGGTCTTGTTGAGGTGGATCAGCGCCTCGGCGCCCGAGCCGCCACCCTTGTTGTTCGGCACCAGCGGCCGGCTGGTCAGCTTGTTCTTCTCGGCCGCGGATTGGATGAAGCGAGCGATCTGGTCGGCACCGCCACCGGCGCCAGCCATGATGACGAAGTCGACGGGCTTGACCGGCTCCCAGGCGAATGCCTGAGCGGTGAGACCCGCGAAGCCGATGGCAGCCGCGCTCGCGGCCATGACGAAGCGTCTGGTGAAAGTCATTCGGTGTCCTCCCTATTTGGACAGTGAGTTGCAGCGTCGATCGATAGCGCACCCGTCTTCATCGTCTGTCGCAGTGAGTGACGGGGGCATTCGTCCTAGTCTCCGCAAAAACCTCGCTTTTCGTCCCTCCTCCGCTATCCACCTCTGGTATACCAGAGTGTCGATCTTATCGGGGGGTGAACAAGATGCAAGCGTCCACCACACTCGTGCGCACCCCCGGACCGCGCCGGCAAGCGGGCGCGGGCCGGGTCTTGCCTGGCGTCAGTGGACCATCACGACCGGCATGAGGGCATTGTCCACGACGTACTGGGTGGCGCCTCCGAACACGGTCTCGTGCTCGCGGCTGTGGCTGTAGGCGCCCATGATCAGCGTGTCGGCGCCGACGGCTGCGGCCTCGGCCAGGATCACCTTGCCGGGATCGCCGCCCGCCTTGATCGGCCTGATCGCCGACGCCACGCCGTTGAAGCCGAGATAGCGCTGAAGCTCGGCGCCGCTGGCCGCGTCGTGCGGGGCGCCGCCGTCGAGGATCGTCACGGCATCGGCCTCGCGCAGCAGGTCGAGCGACAGGGCGACCGTCCGGCTCGCCTGCATCGACCCGTTCCACGCGATCGCGATCCGGCGGCACAGCGTCGCCGGATGGTCTTTGCCGGGGGGCACCATCATCACCGGACGCCCGCAGTGATAGAGCGCCGCGCGCAGCGTGTTGGTGCCGAGGTTGCGGTCACGGTCGGGCTTGGCCACCACGATCAGGTCGGCAAGCCGGCCCCAGGGGCGGATGGCGTCGGCCATCTTGCCGGCCTCCTCGTGCCAGCTTGCCGTTGCCCCGTCATGGCCGCTGGTGCCGTCGGTCGCGGTCAGGCCAAGCCTGGGCAGGAGCGCGGCGAAGCTGGTCTTCAGCGCCTCCTCCTCGGTGTCGGCCAATTCCTTGGCCTGACGCTTGATCTGCTCGCGCAATGCCGAGGGCACCACCACCCCGTAGGGGATCATGTCCGTCGGGCGCGTCCGGCAGTGCAGCACCTCGACATGCGCGTGATGGTGGCGGGCGATGGCGGCGGCGTGGGCCAGAACGTGCTCGCCCATGCCGTCCCCACGCACCGGGACCAGGATTTTCTTGACCGGCATCGCCCACACTCCCCTTAGAACAGACCCTCGATCTCGCCGTTCGCGTTCAGCCCGATCACTTCCGCGGCGGGCACCTTCGGCAGGCCCGGCATGGTCATGATCTCGCCGCAGATCGCCACCACGAACCCGGCCCCGGCCGAGATGCGCACTTCGCGGACCGGGATGTCGAAGCCGGTCGGCGCGCCGCGCATGTTGGGGTCGGTGGTGAAGGAATACTGCGTCTTGGCCATGCAGATCGGCAGGTTGCCGTAGCCGGCTTCCTCCCACTGCTTGAGCTGGTCGCGAATCTTCTTGTCAGCCACCACATTGTCGGCGCGGTAGATCGACTTGGCAATGGTCTCGATCTTCTCGAACAGGCCCATCTCGGCGGGGTAGAGGGGCTGGTAGGCGGCGCCGCCCTTCGCGATCAGGTCGACCACCTTCTGCGCCATCTCGGTGATGCCCTTCGAGCCGAGCGCCCAGTGCTTGTTCAGCACTGCGTCGACGCCCATCGACGCGCAGTAGTCCTTGACCGCCTGCACTTCGGCATCGGTGTCGGTGACGAAGTGGTTGATGCCGACGATGCAGGGCACGCCGAACTTCTTCATGTTCTCGATGTGGCGGCCCAGGTTGGCGCAGCCCTTGGTCACCGCGGCGACGTTCTCGGCGCCGAGGCCCTCCTTCTTCACGCCGCCGTTCATCTTCATGGCGCGCACGGTGGCGACGATCACCACCGCCTTGGGCGACAGGCCCGCCTTGCGGCACTTGATGTCCATGAACTTCTCGGCGCCGAGGTCGGCCCCGAAGCCGGCTTCGGTCACGACGTAGTCCGCGAGCTTCAGCGCGGTCCTGGTGGCGACGACCGAGTTGCAGCCATGCGCGATGTTGGCGAACGGGCCGCCATGCACGAAGGCCGGGTTGTTCTCGAGCGTCTGCACCAGGTTCGGCTGCATCGCGTCCTTCAGCAGCACGGTCATCGCGCCGTCGGCCTTGATGTCGCGGCAGTAGACCGGCGAGCGGTCGCGGCGGTAGGCCACGATCATGTCGCCAAGGCGGCGCTGAAGGTCCTCGAGATCGTTGGCCAGGCACAGGATCGCCATGACTTCCGAGGCCACGGTGATGTCGAAGCCGGTCTCGCGCGGGAAGCCGTTCGAGACGCCCCCCAGCGGGCCCACGATCTCGCGCAGCGCGCGGTCGTTCATGTCCATCACCCGGCGCCACGCCACGCGGCGCAGGTCAATGTCGAGCGAGTTGCCCCAGTAGATGTGGTTGTCGATCATCGCCGACAGCAGGTTGTGCGCCGAGGTGATCGCGTGGAAGTCGCCGGTGAAATGGAGGTTCATGTCCTCCATCGGCACGACCTGAGAATAGCCGCCGCCCGCGGCGCCGCCCTTCATGCCGAAGTTGGGCCCGAGCGAGGCCTCGCGGATGCAGATCACCGCCTTCTTGCCGATCGCGTTCAGCCCGTCGCCCAGACCCACGGTGGTGGTGGTCTTGCCTTCGCCCGCGGGCGTCGGGTTGATCGCGGTCACCAGGATCAGGTTGCCGTCGGGCCGGCCGGCCACGGACTTGATGAACTCGGCCGAGACCTTGGCCTTGTCATGGCCGAAGGGCAGCAGGTGCTCGGTCGGAATGCCGAGCTTGGTGCCGATTTCCTGGATCGGCTTCTTGTTGGCTTTGCGGGCAATTTCAATGTCGGACATGATCGCTGGTATCCCCTCTGTCCCTTGTGTCTCAGGCGCCGAGCTTGGAGCCGGCGCTCAACCCAGTCTGCGCAGCCCATTCGGCGGCGGCCACCTTGGCCCCGCCCGCCGGGCGCACGCGTTTTACGATGATGCGGCCACCTTCGGCCTGCACGGTTACGCCGTCCTCGGATACGGACACGACCTCGCCGGGCGTGCCGGTGCCGGATGCGGGACGGGCGTCGAAGATCTGCACCTCGGTCCCGCCCTGCACGGTCCAGGCGCCGGGCTGCGGGTTGCAGCCGCGGATCAGGTTGTAGACATCGGCCGCGGGCTTGGACCAGTCGACCTGGGCGTCCTTCTTGCGGCACCAGCTCTCGTAGGTCGCCTTGGTCTCGTCCTGGGCCACGCGCGGCGGGTTGCCCGAGCGGATCAGGTCGATGGCTTCCAGCGTGGTCTCGATGCCGAGCGGGAAGATCTTCTTGAAATAGACGTCGCCCAGCGTGTCGTCGGGGCCGACTTCGACCTCGCGCTGCAACAGGATGTCGCCCTCGTCGAGCCCGTCATCGGGGTAGAACCAGCTCAGGCCGGTCTTGGTCGAGCCCCAGATGATCGGCCAGTTGATCGAGGACGGGCCCCGGTGCAGCGGCAGCAGCGAGGGGTGGAAGCAGATCGAGCCGTGGCGGGGGATGTTGCGCGCCTCCTCGGGGACGAAGATGATCATGTAGGCCATCACCATCAGGTCCGCGTTCAGCGCGCGCATCTCGTCGAGCACCGCCTTGTCCTTGTAGTTCGGCGGCTGGAACAGCGGCAGGCCATGCTCGAGCGCCGCCTCCTTCAGCGGGTCGATCGGCTTGCCCTCCT
Organism: Thermohalobaculum sp.; assembly: GCA_032251175.1. GTDB lineage: Bacteria > Pseudomonadota > Alphaproteobacteria > Rhodobacterales > Rhodobacteraceae > Thermohalobaculum. The sequence continues at coordinate 4,462 of JAVVFE010000015.1, read as the reverse complement.
TGTCGGGGGCGGTGTAGACGCCGACGACCTCGTCCTTGCCCGCCTCGAGGATCTTCTCGAGCGCCGCGCGGCCGAAGGCCTGCTGTCCGTTGACGATGAGGCGCATGGTCTCTCCCTGTCTCTCGTGTCGTGCGGCGCGGGCGCCGCTGGCGTGTCGTGCGGCGCGGGCGCCGCTGGTCTGTCGCGCGCCCGGCCGGGCGCGCCAGCCCTCCCCCGACGGGAGAGGGCCGAGGGCTCAGCGTGGCGTCACTCGGCCGCCTTCGGCAGCGCGCCGATAGCGCCCGAGCCCGCGATCTCGTGGATCTCGGCATCGGAATAGCCCAGCACGTCGCGCAGGACTTCCTCGGTGTGCTCGCCCAGCAGCGGCGAGCGCGTCACCGCAACCTCGCAGTCCGAGAACTTGATCGGGCAGCCGACGCTCAGATACTTGCCGCGGGTGGGGTGATCGACCTCGACGATGGTGCCGGTCGCGCGCAAGCCCTCGTCCTCGGCGATCTCCTTCATGCTGAGGATCGGCCCCACCGGGATGTCGTGCGGGTTGCAGATCTCCATCACCTCGAACTTGGTCTTGGTCATGGTCCAGGCTTCGATCGTGTCGAAGATGAAGTTGAGCTTGGTCAGCCGCGCCTTGGGCGAGGCGAACTCGGGGTCGTCCTTCCACTCGGGCTTGCCGATCACGTCGCAGACCTTGGGCCAGGCCGCGGCCTGGGTGATGAAGTAGGTATAGGCGTTGGGGTCGGTCTCCCAGCCCTTGCACTTCAGGATCCGCCCCGGCTGGCCGCCGCCCGAGTCGTTGCCCGCCCGCGGCACCGCGTCGCCGAAGGGGATGCCCTCGCCATACTGCGAGTATTCCGTCAGCGGCCCCTTCTCGAGGCGCTGCTGGTCGCGCAGCTTGACGCGGCAGAGGTTCAGCACCCCGTCCTGCATCGGCGCCAGCACGCGCTGCCCGCGGCCCGAGCGTTCGCGCTGGAACAGCGCCGTGACGATGCCGAGCGCAAGGTTGAGCCCGGTGCCCGAGTCGCCGATCTGCGCGCCCGTGACCAGCGGCGGGCCGTCGAGAAAGCCGGTGGTCGAGGCCGAGCCGCCGGCGCACTGCGCGACGTTCTCGTAGACCTTGCAGTCCTCGTACTTGCCCGGGCCGAAGCCCTTGACGGACGCCATGATCATCCGCGGGTTCAGTTCCTGGATGCGTTCCCAGCCGAAGCCCATGCGGTCGAGCGCGCCGGGCGCGAAGTTCTCGACCAGCACGTCGCAGGTCTTGACCAGGCGGGTCAGGATCTCCTTGCCCTTCGGCGTCTTGGGGTTCAGCTCGATCGAGCGCTTGTTGTGGTTCAGCATCGTGAAATAGAGGCTGTCCGCGCCCGGCACGTCGACCAGTTGCTTGCGCGTCGCGTCGCCCTCGCCGGGACGCTCGACCTTGATCACGTCGGCGCCGAACCAGGCGAGAAGCTGCGTGCAGGTCGGACCCGACTGGACGTGGGTGAAGTCGAGGATCTTGATGCCTTCAAGGGCCTTCATGTCGTGCTCCCGTTGCTGAGGAGTATGGGCGATCGAGCCGGGTTACTTCTTGGAAACCACGCTCTGCGGATTGAGATTGCCGATGCGCCCGCTCTCGGTGCCGGCCTTCTCGTCGATGACGGCGTTGACCAGCGTCGGCCGCCCCGAGGCGAGCGCCTCGCGCACCGCCCGGCCCAGCTCGTCGGGCGAGGTCGCCTGCACGCCCACGCCGCCGAACGCCTGCATCATCAGGTCATAGCGCGCGCCCTTGACGAACACGGTCGGCGCCACGTCCGGCCCGCCCGTGGGGTTCACGTCGGTGCCGCGATAGATGCCGTTGTTGTTGAAGATCACCACGCAGACCGGCAGGTTGTAGCGGCAGATCGTCTCGATCTCCATGCCGCAGAACCCGAAGGCGCTGTCGCCCTCGACCGCCAGCACCGGGTGCCCGGTTTCCACCGCGGCGGCGATGGCCGAGCCCATGCCGATCCCCATCACCCCCCAGGTGCCGACATCGAGGCGCTTGCGCGGCTTTGCCATGTCGATGATCGAGCGGGCGAAATCGAGCGTGTTGGCGCCCTCGTTCACCAGAATGGTGTCGGGCTGCTCGGCGATGATCGCCTTCAACTGGCCCAGCGCGCCGTGATAGTCCATCGGCACGGCGTTGTTCATCAGCCGCGGCGCCATCTTGGCGACGTTGCCCTCGACCTTCTCGCGGATCATGCCGGTCCACTCGGCCGGGGGCGCCTGCCAGCCCTCGCCCATGGCCGCGAGCAGCGCCTCGAGGCACGAGCCGATATCGCCGACCAGCGGCGCCGCGATCTCGACGTTGCTGTCCATCTCCTTCGGCTCGATGTCGATCTGGACGAACTTCTTGGGCGCCGGCCCCCAGGTCTTGCCCTTGCCGTGGCTGAGCAGCCAGTTGAGCCGCGCGCCGACCATCAGCACCACGTCCGCCTGCTGCAACGCCAGCGAGCGCGCCGCACCCGCCGATTGCGGGTGGGTGTCGGGCAGCAGGCCCTTGGCCATGCTCATCGGCAGGTAGGGGATGCCGCTGCGCTCGACGAAGGCGCGCACGGTGTCGTCGCACTGGGCATAGGCCGCGCCCTTGCCGAGGATGATCAGCGGCCGCTTGGCGCCCTTCAGCACGTCGACCGCGCGGGCAACCGCCTCGGGCGCCGGAAGCTGGCGGGGCGCCGGGTCGATCACCTTGACCAGCGACTTCTCGCCCGCCACCGCATCCATGGTCTGGCCCAGCAGCGCCGCCGGGATGTCGAGATAGACCCCGCCCGGACGCCCCGACACCGCGGCACGGATGGCGCGGGCGACACCGATGCCGATGTCCGCGGCATGCAGGATGCGGTAGGCCGCCTTCGCATGCGGGCGGGCGATGGCAAGCTGGTCCATCTCCTCGTAGTCGCCCTGTTGCAGATCGACGATCTCGCGCTCGGACGAGCCCGAGATCAGGATCATCGGAAAGCAGTTCGTCGTGGCGTTCGCCAGCGCCGTCAGCCCGTTCAGGAAGCCCGGCGCCGAGACCGTGACGCAGACCCCCGGCTTCTTGGTCAGGAAGCCCGCGACCGAGGCCGCATAGCCCGCATGCTGCTCGTGCCGGAACGAGATCACCCGCAGCCCCTCGGCCTGCGCCATGCGCATCAGGTCGGTGATCGGGATGCCGGGGACGTTGTAGATCGTCTTGATGTCATTGAGCTTCAGCGCGTCGATCAGCAGGTGGAAGCCGTCCGTCAGCGCGGCGGTCTCGTCGGCCGGGGCGGATGCCGGTGCGGCGGTTGCGGTGGGCGAAGCGGCCATGGGTCTCAGCTCTCCTGCAGGCTTTCGGTAGTTGTGGGTGCGGACGTCTCGGCAAGGGCCTCGCCGACGATGTATTTCCAGCTCCGCCGGATATAGGCGTGGAGCCGCATGGTGTGCTCGCGCACAAGCTGGTCGGCGAGTTCGGCGTCGCGCGCCTCGATCGCCTCGATGATGTGCATGTGGTCGACCACCGAGCGGTCGGCCCGGCTCATGTCGCGCAGCGCCTTGCGCCGGATCGCCTTGAGATGGGTGAACAGGCCCTGTGCGATGGTCTCGATCATCTTCGTCTTCGACAGGCGCAGGATGCCGAGATGGAACTCGATGTTCGCCTCGGAATATTCGCTCAGCTCGGCCTTCGCGCGGTCCTTGGTGTAGCGCGTGCCGAGCGCGCGCAGTTCGGCGATCTCGGCGTCGGTGGCGTGCTGGCAGGCCATCCGCGCGGCCATGCTCTCCAACGCGGCCCAGACCACGATCATCTCGAGGATCTCGTCGAGGCTCTTGCGCTTGATGAACACGCCGCGGCGCGGCTGGATGTCGACGAAGCCTTCCTGCTCGAGCCGCATGATCGCCTCGCGGATCGGCGTGCGGCTGATGCCGAGCTGGTCGGCCAGCGTGCGCTCGTCCATCCGCAGGTTGGTGCCCTCGTCATAGATGTCGAGGTTCATGATCGAGGTCTTGAGCACGTCGTAGATGTGCTCCTTCAGCGAGAAGGAGCCGTTCACCGGCTTCAGTTCGAGCTGAGCGCCCATCGATCCTCCCACTCCGGACTTCGGTCTTTCGCCGCTTCGCCCGCCCGCGCCTGACGCGCTTTCGCAATCTGGTATACCATGAACCAAAGAGTCGCAACTGCTGTTTTTGGTATCCCAGACGCCACGTCGCGGGGGCACCGCCCCACACCGCGGAAATCGGGCGCCCGGGGCGCCGCGCGCTTTCGGTGGGCGCGCGCGCCGTGCTACTGAGCGGCAGGCGACGGCAGCCGGCGGACGAGGACGCATGAACGACCACCCGATCAGCGACGCCGACACCGAGGCCGCGGTCACGCCGATGATGGCGCAGTATCTCGAGATCAAGGCGGCGCACGCAGACGCGCTGCTGTTCTACCGCATGGGCGATTTCTACGAGCTGTTCTTCGACGACGCGGTCGCAGCGGCGG
>JAVVFE010000014.1:0-18879 GCA_032251175.1 Thermohalobaculum sp. | reverse complement strand
GCGGGGTCGATCTTGCCAATGTGAAGATGTCGATGAACCCGTTCGACGAGATCGCGGTCGAAGAGGCGATCCGCCTGAAGGAGGCCGGGGTCGCGTCCGAGGTGGTGGCGGTATCGATCGGGGTGAAGCAGGCAGCCGAGACGCTGCGCACCGCGTTGGCGATGGGTGCCGACCGCGCCATCCTGATCGTCGCCGCCGACGACGTGCACCAGGATATCGAACCGCTGGCGGTGGCCAAGCTGCTGAAGGCGGTGATCGCCGAGGAGGCGCCTGGGCTGGTGCTGGCCGGCAAGCAGGCGATCGACAACGACATGAACGCCACTGGGCAGATGCTCGCCGCCCTGCTGGGCTGGGGCCAGGCGACCTTCGCCTCGAAGCTCGAGGTCGCGGGCGATCATGCGCTGGTGACGCGCGAGGTCGACGGCGGGTTGCAGACCATCCGCGTGGCCCTGCCGGCGATCGTGACGGTGGACCTGCGCCTGAACGAACCGCGCTATGCCTCGCTGCCCAACATCATGAAGGCCAAGAAGAAGCCGCTCGACGTCAAGACGCCGGCCGATTACGGCGTCGACGTGACCCCCCGCCTGACGGTGGTGAAGGTGGCGGAGCCGCCGGCGCGCAAGGCCGGCGTCAAGGTCGCCAGCGTGGCCGAGCTGGTCGACAAGCTGAAGAACGAAGCGGGAGTGATCTGAGATGGCGGTTCTTCTTCTTGCGGAAATCACTGACGGCGCCCTCTCGCTCGACGCGACCGGCAAGGCCGTGACCGCGGTCAAGGCGCTCGGCGACATCACGGTGCTGTGCTGCGGGGCCAAGGCCGCCGCGGCGGCCAAGGCGGCGGCGAAGATCGCCGGCGTGGGCAAGGTGCTCTGCGCCGAGGATCCGCTCTACGGCCACCGGCTGGCGGAACCGGCGGCGGCGTTGATGGTGAGCCTCGCCGGCGATTACAGCCACATCGTGGCGCCGGCGACGACCGATGCCAAGAACATCCTGCCGCGCGTGGCGGCGCTGCTCGACGTCATGGTGCTCTCGGACGTGCAGGAAGTCGTCGATGCCGACACCTTCGTGCGGCCGATCTATGCCGGCAACGCGATCCAGACGGTGCGCTCGACCGACGCGACGAAGGTGATCTCGATCCGCACCGCGACCTTCGAGGCGGCGGGCGAGCAGGCCGCGGCGCCGGTCGAGACAGTCGGCGCGGGCGCGAACCCGGGCCTGAGCGAATGGGTTGAGGACAAGGTCGTGGCCTCGGACCGGCCTGAGCTGACCTCGGCGCGGATCGTCATCTCGGGCGGGCGCGGGATGGGCTCGAAGGAGAACTTCGCGCTGATCGAGAGGGTCGCCGACAAGCTGGGGGCCGCGACCGGCGCCAGCCGCGCGGCGGTCGACTCGGGCTACGCGCCGAACGACTGGCAGGTCGGCCAGACCGGCAAGGTGGTGGCGCCCGACCTCTACATCGCGGTCGGCATCTCGGGCGCGATCCAGCACCTCGCGGGGATGAAGGACAGCAAGGTCATCGTCGCCATCAACAAGGACGACGAGGCGCCGATCTTCCAGGTCGCCGATTACGGGCTGGTGGGCGACCTGTTCACCGTGCTGCCCGAGCTGGAGAAGGCGCTGGGCTGAGCCCGGCGCATCGCTGCCGCAAGTTTGGCAAGGCCCGCGCACATCGCGCGGGCCTTGCCGATTCCGGGGCTGGCGGCGGGCAGCCCTTCAGGCGTGAAACGGCGGGGCTTTCACGCGTGAAATTGGGGTCAAGTTATTGATTTCAAGAAATAATACGGAAATCTTGCGCGTGCGGCGGCGCGACTTTCGTCCCGCCACGGCGTGGCGCGGGGCATTCGCCTGCGTCACTTGCGTGCGGTCTTTTTCTTCGGGTTCTTCTGGCGGATCTCCCAGCCCGTGCCGCCGGCGGCCCTCAGCTCGAACCCGCCGCATTTCTCGACCAGTTCCTTGAGCTTCGAGTGGCCATAGGTCCGGGTGTCGAAATCGGGTGCGATCATGGTGATGCGGCTGCCGACCCCCGAGAGGCCGACCCAGCCGTCGTCGTCCTCGAGGCCGGTCATCGCCTTCATGATGATGGGCACGGCCTTCGATGTCGGCTCGATGGCGGCGGGCACGGCCGGGGTGGGCACGGCCGGGGCGGGCGCGGCGGGGGCGGGCTTGCGGGCGGCCCGCGCGGCGGCGGGGGATCTGGTCGCGCGGCCCGGTGCCTCGGCCGGGGGCGCGGGGCTTGCGGAGGCGGGCTCGGGGGCGGGCCCGGCGTCGGGCTTCACGTCGTCGGGGGTGTCGGGTCCGAGGTTCTCGACATAGATGAAGCGCGTGCAGGCGTTGCGGAACGCCTCGGGCGTCTTGCGCTCGCCAAAGCCGTAGACCTTGAGCCCCTCCTCGCGCAGGCGCTGTGACAGGCGGGTGAAATCGCTGTCGGAACTCACCAGGCACACGCCGTCGAGCTTGCCCTTGTGCATCAGGTCCATCGCGTCGATGACCAGCGCGATGTCGGCGGCGTTCTTGCCGCGGGTGTTGTTGCGCTGCTGGTGCTGGAGGATCGCCAGGGTCTGCACGGTGTCGTTCCAGCCGGCGAGATGCGGGCTGGAGAAGTCGCCGTAAATGCGCCGGACATTGGCCTCGCCCAGCTTGGCGATCTCGTCGAAGATCGCCTTGGCGTATTTGCGGTTGGCATTGTCGGCGTCGATCAGCACGGCGAGGCTCGGGGCCCCGGCTTCAGTGGCCATGACGGGCGCTCCTCGAAACTTCCTGCCGCGATTTCACCGGGGCGCGGCGGCGCTGTCAATTCCCGCGCGCCCGCGGCTGGCGCCCTCCGGTGCCCGGGGGCTTAAAAAATCCTGTGCCACCCGCCGTTTTTCGACACGCGCGCTTGCACCGGGCGCCGTGAACCTCATACTTGACCGCTGCAGCGCACCATGAGAGGCGCGGAAAAAACAAGTCGGGGGTTCTGGATCATGGAGATCCGCACGGTAGGCGTGGTCGGCGCCGGTCAGATGGGCGCAGGCATTGCCCAGGTCTTCGCGCAGGCGGGCTACCAGGTCAGCCTGTTCGACATCAACCCCGCGCAGGTCGAGGCGGCGCTTGAGCGGGTGCGGCAGGGCTATGACCGGCTGGTCTCGAAGGACAAGCTCACCGCCGAGGAGGCGAGGGCGGCGCTGGAGCGGATTCATGTCGAGCCGGTGCTGACCAAACTCGGGCCGCTCGACCTGATCATCGAGGCCGCGACCGAGGACGAGAAGGTCAAGAACCGGATCTTCGCCGAGCTGAGTCCGCATCTGGGGCCGCAGACGATCCTGAGCACGAACACCTCGTCGATCTCGATCACGCGGCTGGCCTCGGCCACCGACCGGCCCGAGCGGTTCATGGGGTTCCACTTCATGAACCCCGTGCCGGTGATGCAACTGGTCGAGCTGATCCGCGGCATCGCCACCGACGAGGCGACCTTCCAGGTCCTGAAGGGCGTGGTCGAGCGGATCGGCAAGACCGCGGCGAATGCCGAGGACTTCCCCGCCTTCATCGTCAACCGCATCCTGCTGCCGATGATCAACGAGGCGATCTACACGCTCTACGAGGGGGTCGGCACGGTCGAGTCGATCGACACGGCGATGAAGCTGGGCACCAACCACCCGATGGGGCCGCTGGAGCTGGCCGATTTCATCGGGCTGGACGTGTGCCTTGCCATCATGAACGTGCTGCATGACGGGCTGGCGGACACCAAGTACCGGCCCTGTCCGCTGCTGGTGAAATATGTCGAGGCCGGCTGGCTGGGCCGCAAGACCCGGCGCGGGTTTTACGACTATCGCGGCGAGACGCCGGTGCCGACCCGCTGAGCCGCGGGGATTGTTGCGACTGACGCAAATATGAATTCATGGTGTGGCGACTGGCCCGTGCCGGCAGAAGCCATATGTTGCGCGGTGTCGGCCGTGCCGTATGGCGCGGGGAGAGCAACCCCATTGCAGAGACCGGAAACCCAGGCATGAAGTTCACCGCCATCGCCCTCGCCGCAGCCCTTGCGCTCGGCACCGCCCTGCCCGCCGCGGCCGAGCCCTATGTGCTCGACAAGAGCCATGCGAGCATCACCTTCGCCGTCAACCATCTGGGCTTCTCGACCGTCCACGGCCAGTTCCGCGAGTTCGACGCGCAGATCGACTTCGACCCCGAGAAGGTCGAGGCGACGCGGCTGCGCTTCGTCATCAAGGCCGCCAGCATCGACACCGGCTGGGGCCCGCGCGACGATCATCTGCGCACCGATACCTTCTTCGATGCCGAGGCGCATCCCGAGATCGTGTTCGAATCGACTGCCGTCACCCCGACCGGCCCCGATACCGCGACCGTGACCGGCACCCTGACCATCAAGGGCATCAGCCAGCCGATGAGCTTCGCGGCCAGGCTGAACAAGCTGGGGCCCTCGCCGTTCGATGCGACCACGACCATCGCGGGCTTCAGCGCGACCGGCGAGATCGACCGCGTCGCCTTTGGCATGGACTATGCCGCGCCGGCGGTCAGCGCCGTGGTGCCGGTGCGCATCGACCTCGAGATGAGCCCGGCGGGTTGAGCCGCAGCATGGCCGCGGGCGCGCATCGGGCGGATGGCGGGCGGGACGCGCCCGGCGCCCGATGCGCCCTGCGGCGTCTTGCGGCCGGGGCCGTGGTGCTGGCGGCCGTGGCGATGCAGGCGGCCGGCGCCCCGGCGCAGGGCGTAACCGGCACGCCCCGGGCCTGGGCGATCGAGGCGGCGACGTCCGAGGTGGCCTTCGACTTCGTGCTGGAAGGCAAGCCCGACGGTGGCGTGTTCCGCGCCTTCGCAGGCGAGGGCACCTTCGACCCGGCGCGCCCGGGCGAGGCGCTGCTGTCGATCACCATCGAGAGCGGGTCGGTCGACTTCGGCAGCGCCGTGGTCAACGCCTTCGCCACCTCGGCCGAGGGGTTCGACAGCCGCACCTATCCCGACATCGTCTACCGCCTGACGGCGCTGACGCCGACCGGCGGGGACGGCTATCTCGCGCAGGGCAACGTGACGATCAAGGGGCGGACCGAGGCGCTGTCGACCCCGATCACGCTGAGCATCACCGACGAGGCGGCCCGCGCCGAGGGGCGCTTCGAGGTCGACCGGACGCATTTCGGGCTGGGCGTGGGACCGTTCGCGTCGCTGCTTGACCTCGAGCCCATGGTCGGCGTCCATTTCGTGCTGAACGCGCGGCCGGTGCGCTAGGCACGGGCTCGCGCGACCGGGAGGGGACATGAGCGTCTGGAACCTGCGAGAGGGCTGGGGCTGGCCGGCCCGGGCGCTGCACTGGGCGGTGGCCGCGATCATCCTGTTCCAGCTTGGCGTCGGCTTCTACATGGTCAACGTGATCGAGATGACCGTGGACGGCATCACCGAGCGCACGGCGCTGACCCAGATGCACAAGAGCTGGGGCTTCGTGGTGTTTTCCCTGGTGCTGGTGCGGCTGGTCTGGCGGCTGGCCAACCGGCGGCCCGACCTGCCCGAGGGGATGCGGCCCATCGAGCGGGCGCTGTCGGAGGGGGTGCATCTGGCGCTTTATGCCCTGATGCTCGCGATGCCGCTCAGCGGCTGGCTGATGGCCTCGTCGTCGCCGCTCAACGATGCCGGGGGCTACATGCCGCAGATCAGGAACATGGTGTTCGGCCTGTTCGAGCTGCCCGACCCCTATGCGGTGGGCGACAAGGCGCTGTCCGAGATGTTCGGCGCGGTCCATGCCTATGCCGCCTTCAGCCTCGCGGTGCTGGTCGCGCTGCACGCGCTGGCGGCGGTGAAGCACCATGTGATCGATGGCGACCGGGTGCTGATGCGGATGATCCGGGGCCGCTGAAGCGGTGCGGGGGCTCAGATGACCTCGACCACCTCGGCGCGGGCCATGCGGGCGAGATCGGCCGGCGCCACCGGGAACACCGCGACCGGCGTGCCGGCCGCAGCCCACACCGTGGCGAAGGCGTTCAGCGCGGGGTCGAATACCGTGCGCAGCGGCGCCGGGTGCCCCAGCGGCGGCACGCCGCCGATGGCGTAGCCGGTGGCCTTGCGCACGAAATCGGCGTCGGCGCGTTCGAGCCGGATGCCGAGCCGGGCGCCGAGGCGTTTCTCATGCACCCGGTTCGCGCCTGAGGTCAGGACCAGCACGGCGCTGCCCGCCTCGGCTTCGCGGAATACCAGGGATTTCACGATCGCGCCGACCGGGCAGCCACAGGCCGCGGCCGCATCCTCGGCCGTGCGGGTCGAGCCCGGCATCTCGCGCACCCGCGCGTCCGAGCCGAGCGCGGCGAGTGCGGCCTGCACGCGGGCGGCGGCGGGGGCGGGGGCGGCGGCGTCGCTCACGGGCGGGGCGTGGCCGCGGGCTGGGGGGCGGCGATGCGGCCCGGCCGGTCGGCGGCCGCGGCCTGAGCCAGCGTCGTGTCCCGCCCGGGCGCGGCGCGGAAGGCGCCCTGCGTCTGGGCCTGCCGCGTGAAGCTGGCGATCTGGCGCAGGATGGCGAGCGACTCGGGGCTGTCCCATTGCGCATCGCCGGTAAGGCGCGCGATTTCGCGGCCCTGGCGGTCCAGGATCAGCGTCACCGGCAGCCCCAGCACCATCGCCGCGCGCGCCATGCGGCTCGAGGCGTCGGAGTAGACGCCGAGATGCGCAACCCCGATGTCGCCGAAGAAGCTGCGCACCTTGGGCGCGCCGCCGCGGTCGGTCGAGACCGCCAGCACCTCGATCCCGTCGCCCTTCACCGCCGCGGCGAGGCGGTCGAGCGAGGGCATCTCGGCCCGGCAGGGCGGGCACCAGGTGGCCCAGAAGTTCATCACCACCACCTTGCCGGCAAAGTCCGCGAGCGTCAGCGCCTTGCCCTCGCCGTCCTCGAAACCTTCGGCGATGCGGGGGCGGGGCTCGTCGTGAAAGATCAGCCGCTGCATGGTGGCGCCGCGCATCTGTTCCAGCGCGGTGCGCCCGGCCGCATCGATCCCGGCGGCGCGCGACGGGTTTGCAGTCAGCGCGACGGCGCCGTATAGGATGGCCGCGAGCCCCAGGCCCAGACGTCTCGGCACCATGTTGCCCCACTCCTTCGGAACGCGCGGGAAAGTCATGAGCGAACATAAGCCAAATACGCCCGGAATGAACCCTGCGCCGGCCGACACATCGAACAAAATGTGGGGAGGCCGGTTCAGCGCCGGCCCGGCCGCGATCATGGAGGAGATCAACGCCTCGATCGGCTTCGACCGCCGCATGGCGGCCGAGGACATCGCGGGCAGCCGGGCGCATGCCGCGATGCTGGTGGCGCAGGGCATCATCTCGGCGGCTGATGCTGCCGAAATCGACCGCGGGCTCGGGCAGGTGCTGGCCGAGATCGAGGCGGGCAGCTTCGCCTTCTCGCGCGCGCTCGAGGACATCCACATGAATGTCGAGGCGCGGCTGCGCGACATCGTCGGCGAGCCTGCCGGACGGCTGCACACCGCGCGCTCGCGCAACGACCAGGTGGCGACCGATTTCCGGCTGTGGGTGCGCAAGACCGTCGATCAGGTGGATGCGGGGGTTGAGGCGCTGATCCGCGCGCTGCTGGCGCAGGCCGAGGCCGGGGCCGACCTGGTGATGCCGGGCTTCACCCATCTGCAAGTGGCCCAGCCGGTGACCTGGGGCCATCACATGATGGCCTATGTCGAGATGTTCGGCCGCGACCGGTCGCGCTTTCGCGATGCGCGCGCGCGGATGAACGAGTGCCCGCTGGGGGCGGCTGCGCTGGCGGGGACATCCTTCCCGATCGACCGGTTTGCCACCGCCGCGGCGCTGGGGTTCGACCGGCCGACCGCCAATTCGCTGGACAGCGTGGCCGACCGCGATTTCGCGCTCGAGTTCCTGTCGGCCGCCACGATCTGCGCGATGCACCTCAGCCGCCTGTCCGAGGAGCTGGTGATCTGGTCCTCGGCCCAGTTCCGCTTCGCGCGGCTGTCGGACCGGTTCTCCACGGGTTCCTCGATCATGCCGCAGAAGCGCAACCCCGACGCGGCCGAGCTGATCCGTGCCAAGGTGGGGCGGATCATGGGCGCGCTGGTGGCGCTGACCACCGTGATGAAGGGCCTGCCGCTGGCCTATTCCAAGGACATGCAGGAGGACAAGGAGCCGCTGTTCGACGCCGCCGACGCGCTGATCCTGTCGCTGGCGGCGATGGAGGGGATGGTGCGCGACCTTGCGCCCAATGCCGGGCGCCTGGCCGAGGCGGCGGGGCAGGGCTATTCCACCGCGACCGACCTGGCCGACTGGCTGGTGCGGGTGCTGGGGATGCCGTTCCGCGATGCCCACCATGTCACCGGCCGGATCGTCGCGCTGGCCGAGGCCGGGGGCGTCGATCTTTCGGGCTTGGCGCTCGCCGAGATGCAGGGGGTCGAGCCGCGGATCACCGCGGCGGTGCTCAAAGTGCTGACGCCCGCGGCCTCGGCCGCCTCGCGGATGTCCTATGGCGGGACCGCGCCCGCCCGGGTGCGCGAACAGGTCGCGCGGTGGAAGGAGATGCTGGGATGAGCTGTTCGCGCCTGATGCTCTCGCGCCTGGTGCTGGTGGCGGCGCTTGTCGCCCTGCTGGCCGCGCCACTGGCGGCCTGCGGGCGCAAGAACCCGCCGCGGCGTCCGGTGGCCGCAGACCAGACACCCGCCCAGACGCCTGCCCAAGCCCCCGACCAGACGCCCGACCAGCCGCCCACCCCGAAGCCCGCGAGCTGAGGCCCGAGCCGGCATGGACCATTTCACCTATCGCGGCGGGCGCCTGCACGCCGAGGACGTCGATCTTGCCCGGATCGCCGAAGCCGTGGGCACGCCGGTTTATGTCTATTCGACGGCGACGCTGACCCGCCATTTCCGGGTGTTCGACGAGGCGCTGGCGGGGATGGACCACATCGTCGCCTATGCGCTGAAGGCCAATTCCAACCTCGCGGTGGTGGCGACGCTGGCGCGCCTCGGCGCGGGGGCCGACGTGGTGTCGGAGGGCGAGCTTCGCCGGGCGCTGGCGGCGGGGGTCGAGCCGGGGAAGATCGTGTTCTCGGGCGTCGGCAAGACCGTGGCCGAGATGCGGGCGGGGCTGGCGGCCGGCATCGCGCATTTCAACGTCGAGAGCGAGCCCGAGCTTGACGCGCTGTCGGGCGTGGCGCAGGCGATGGGCGCAACCGCCCGCATCGCGCTGCGCGTGAACCCCGGCGTCGATGCCAGGACCCATGCCAAGATCTCGACCGGGCGCTACGAGGACAAGTTCGGCGTGCCGATCGACCGCGCGCCTGCCTTTTACGCCCGGGCGGCGGGCCTGCCGGGGATCGAGGTGGTCGGCGTCGATGTGCATATCGGCAGCCAGTTGACCGACCTCGCGCCATTCGAGGCGGCCTTCACCAAGGTCGCCGACCTGACCCGGCGCCTGCGTGCCGAAGGGCACGACATCCGCCGGCTGGATCTGGGCGGCGGCCTCGGCATCCCCTATCGCGCGTCGAACGAGGCGCCGCCGCTGCCGTTCGACTATGGCGCGCTGATCCGGCGCACGGTGGGCGACCTCGGCTGCCAGATCGTGATCGAGCCGGGGCGGCTGATCGTGGGCAATGCCGGCGTGCTGGTCGCGCGCTGCATCTACCGCAAGGCCGGCGAGGGGCGCGACTTCGTGATCCTCGACGCGGCGATGAACGACCTGATCCGGCCCGCGATGTATGACGCCTGGCACGACATCGTGCCGCTGGTCGAGCCCGCGCCCGGTGCAGCCGTCGCGCCGGTCGACGTGGTCGGCCCGGTCTGCGAATCGGGCGACACCTTCGCCAAGGCGCGCGACCTGCCGCCCGTGGGGGCGGGGGATCTGGTCGCGTTCCGCTCGGCCGGGGCCTATGGCGCGGTGATGTCGTCGGAATACAACACCCGTCCGCTGGTGCCTGAAGTTCTCGTGAACGGGGCCGCATTTGCCGTGGTCCGGCCACGCCCCACATATGACGAGATGCTGGCGCGTGATAGGCTGCCCGACTGGATCGGCTGAGACCGTGCCGGCGCCGAAGGGCGGGGTTGAGCCCCGGCCCGCCGCCCGCTAGCCTGAACCGGTCGGTCCCGGCGCAGCGGCGCCGGTGGACAGAAAGGCGGCGATGGCAGGCTTCAGCTTCCGCAACCGGACCCGCGCGACCAGCATGCGGCTGCGGCGCCTGATCGCGGCCAGCCGCCGTGCGCTGGCGGCCGAGCGGCTGGCCCGCGCCTTCTGGCCATTGCTGACCGCGGCGGGGTTTTCGGCGTCGGCCGTCCTGCTGGGGCTGTTCGAGCGGCTGCCGGGCCTGTGGCACGGCGCCGGGCTGGCGGCGATCGGGGTCGGGCTGGCGGCGAGCCTGGGCTGGGGGCTGTGGCGGTTCCGTGTGCCGGACGAGGCGGCGGCGCGGGCGCGGCTGGACCGGGCAGCACCCGGCCGGCCGCTCGCCACGCTCGACGACCGGCTGGCGGCGGGCGGGGCCGACCCCTGGGCCCGCGCCGTCTGGCTGGAACACCAGCGCCGGGCCGAGGCCGCGGCCGAGCGGCTGACCGCGGCCGCGCCCGACCTGCGCCTTGCCCGGTTCGACACCTGGGCGCTGCGGCTGCTGGCGCCGGTGCTGCTGTTCGCCGGGGTGCTGGCATCCGATGGGCGCTGGCCCGACCGCTTCGCCTCGCTGAGCGCGCCGCCCATGCCGCAGGGCGCGGACCGGGCGACGGCGCAGGCCCGCATTGCGATGGCCGAGGGCTGGGCGACGCCGCCCGCCTATACCGGGCTGAAGACCGTCTACCTTGCCACCGACGGCGCGCCGCGCGGCCGCTTCACGCTGCCGGCGGGCGCCGACCTGACGCTGCGGGTCACCGACCTCGACACCGCGCCCGAAGCCGAGATCGACCCGGGCGTGACGGCGGCGGGCTTCACCGCGCTGGGCGCGGGGCTGGCGGAGCTGACCGGCCGGGTCGAGGGATCGGGGCGGATCGTGATCCGCGGCGACGGCCGCGTGCTGGCGGACTGGACGCTCGAGGTGATCCCCGACACGCCGCCCGAGATCGGCATGCCGCAGACCCCGGTGGCGGCGCTGACCGGCGCGCTCGAGGTGTTCTTCTCGGCGCGCGACGACCACGGGATTGTCTCGGCCTGGGCGGAGATCACGCCGCCGGGCGGGGCGCCGGCGGGCACCGGGCTCGCGCTCGACCCGATCACCTTCGCCCTGCCGCTGCCGATCACCGGCGACCCGCGCGAGGTGGACGATTCGGTGATGCAGGATTTCGCCGCCCACCCCTGGGCCGGCGGGCCGGTCGACCTGACGCTGCGGGCCGAGGACGGGGCCGGCCAGGTCGGCACCCACGGCCCGGTGCGCATCATGCTGCCGGGGCGGAATTTCACCCACCCGCTGGCCCGCGCGCTGGTCGAGCAGCGCCGGGTGCTGGCGCTGGATTTCGCGCAGGCGGGGCGCGTGCTCGACGTGCTCCAGGCGGTGACGCGGCGGCCCGAGGAGGTGTTCGGCGACAAGCACGGTGCCTATCTCGGCACCAACACGGCGATCCGGCGCCTTGCGCTGGCGATCGCCGGCGAGGCGGTGGCGGCCGAGGCGCCGGAGGTGATCGACTATCTGTGGCTGGCTGCGCTCGACCTTGAGGGCGGCGACCTCGCCGATGCGCTCGACCGCCTGCGCCAGGCGCAGGAGCGGCTGCGCGACGCGCTGGAGGACGGCTCGGACGCGGAGGTGGCTGCGGCGATCGAGGAGTTGCGCGCGGCGATCGAGCAGTATCTGGAGGAAATGGTCCGGCAGGCGCTGGAGAACGGCCTCGACCCGAACCAGCAACAGCAGCAGGGCCAGCAGGGCAACGAGATGACCCAGCAGGACCTCGACGAGATGCTGAACGAATTGCAGCGCCGCGCCGAGGGCGGCCTGCGCGACCAGGCCCGCGACATGCTGAGCCAGTTGCAGCGGATGCTCGAGAACCTCCAGGCCGGGCGGATGCAGCCGGGCCAGCAGGGCAGCCAGGGCCAGCAGGCGATGCAGCAGTTGCAGGAGCTGATCGAGCACCAGCGCGACCTTGCCGACCGCACCTTCGGCGAGGCCCGGCGCGAGCGGCGCGAGGGCGGCGCCGAGGGCCAGCAGGACGGCCAGCAATCGCGCCGCGGCAAGATGGGCGCCGAGGGCGAGGGCCAGGGCCAGGGCGAACAGGGGCAGGGCCAGCAGCCCGGGCAGGGCCAGCGCCAGGCGGGGCCCGGCGCGCGCGGCCTTGCCGGCGAGCAGGAAGCCCTGCGCCGGATGCTCGACGACCTCGCCCGGCAGATCCCCGGCCAGGGCGGCGAGGCGATGCGCCGGGCGCTGGAGGATGCCGAGCGCGCGATGGGCGAGGCGCGCGACGACCTCGACCAGGGCGCGCCGGGCGAAGCGGTCGACGACCAGATGGAGGCGCTCGACCGCCTCAACGAGGGCGCAAGCGCGCTGGCCGAGGCGTTGCGCCAGCAGGGGCAGGGCGATGTCAACGCCACCGGGCGGCGCGGCCGCGGCGAGGCGGCGGACGACCGCGCGGCCGACCCGTTCGACCGCCCGGCCGGCAGCTATGGCGCGATCGACGGGCGCGACACCGGCGTGCCCGACCGCTCGGCCATCGAGCGCGCGCGCGAACTGCTCGAGGAATTGCGCCGCCGCGCCGGCGAGCCGATGCGCCCGCGCATCGAACTCGACTATCTCGACCGGCTGATCGACCGGTTCTGAGGGCGGCTTGGGCGCCCGGCGAGGCGTCGCGGCCCGGGCGCCTCGCGCCTGCGCGCGAGCCTCGCTTGCTCCGCCTACAAACTGTCCGCGGCCCCAGCCCCGCGTGCTCCGGTGATAAACCGTCCGCTGCCCCGGCCGCCGAGCCGGGGCCTCGCGCCCCAACATTCACGCTGGCCCCGGGTCAACCCCGGGGGGCAACAGGCCATGACCCCGTGCGCAGCACACCGCTGTGCGCCCAGCGCCGCGGCATGAGCCCCCGCACGCTCCGCCCCGGCCCCTCGGTGACGCGCGCGCGCCGTGCCGTGCGTGAGCCGTCGCGATCCGGGGGCGCAGGCCCAGGGGAAGGCGCCGCAGGCGGGCGCGCCGCCTCACATCGCGTCGGTGATGATCTGGTCGATCTTCTCGCGCAGGGCGGCGTAGTGTTCCGAGGCAACCCCGCGCCAGCCGTCGATCACCGCGACATACTGGTCCATCGCCGGGCCGCTGCCGGGGACCCGGGTGGCGATCTCGGCATGGAAGGCATAGATCAGCATCATCGCCCCTGCCACCATCGTGGTCAGGGTGATGCCAGTCAGGAAGGCGCCCGAGGAATTGCGCTGTTCCTCGGCCACCATGCGGCGGCGATTGCGCCGCACATGGCGCTTGACCAGCCGCGTGGGGTCGTAGTTGCCGTGCCCCTCGGTGGGTTTGCCGGCCTTGCCGCGGCTGTCGTGCTGCAACAGCTTCTCGCGCAGCGGATCGACATAGGCCTCGTCGCTCACCGGCTGGGGGGGCGGGCGTTTCGGTGCCGCGGCAGGCGGCGGCGTGCCCGCCGGCGTGAAGCCCGAAATGCCGGGCGCTGCCGGCGCAGGGCTGTCGCCGCCGTGGCGCGGGGTCTGCAACTCGTCCAGCATCCGCCGGATCTCGGCCATCTGGGTTTCGCGCTCGCCGGTCGCGGGCGCGCCTGCGGCGGCCTCGGCGGCGGCGGCATCGGCGGTGTCGGGGGCCGGGGGTGCCGCGATCGGCGCGACCCGGCCGGCGGCCGATTCGCTCGCCGCGCGCTCGGCCGAGAAGGCCCGGCGCCAGGCGGGCTCGGCCGGTGCCGCCTCGGATGCGGCAGGACCGGCTTCGGCCGCCACGGTCTCGCCCGGTTCGGGGGGCGCGGCTGCGATGGTGCGCTGCGCCTCGCTGTGGGCTGGTGCCGCCGGGGCGGCGCGCGCAACCGGGTGCGCGAGCCAGATCTCGCCGCATTTGGAACAGTGGACCCGGCGCCCCTCGGGGCCGATGGCCGAGTCAGGGACACGATACTTCGCCTCGCAGGAGGGGCAGACGATCTCGCTCACGACGGGTATCCCCTTTCAGGAGATGCACGCCGCGGGCGAGTGCCCGGCCGCGCATCCATGCCAGTGCATTTGGCGCTATCTTAATCTGAGTTGTCAAACCTCTGCAAATGTGCAGGTTCTGACCAGCCACCTCAACAGGGAACTGGCGGTGATCGCGCTCGAGAAGGTCAGCTTCGGATATGACGGGCGGGCAACGCTGGACGGGCTGGACCTGGCCGTGCCGGCGGGGTCGTTCCATTTCCTGACCGGGCCGTCGGGGGCAGGGAAAACCACGCTGCTGCGGCTGATCCATCTGGAGCACCGCCCCGGCGCCGGGGTCGTGCGCCTGTTCGGCGAGGACACCGCCGGGGCCGAAGCCGCGCAGCGCACGCGCCTGAGGCGCCGCATCGGCGTGGTGTTCCAGGATTTCCGGCTGATCGACCACATGAGCGTGGCCGACAACATCGCCCTGCCGTTGCGCCTGCGCGGCAAGGTCATGACGGCGCATCGCGACGACGTTACCGAACTGGTGCAATGGGTTGGGCTGACCGAGCGCGCCGGGGCGCTGCCGCGCGCGCTGTCGGCCGGCGAGAAGCAGCGCGCGGCGATCGCGCGCGCGGTGATCACCTCGCCCGAGCTGATCCTGGCCGACGAGCCCACCGGCAACATCGACGCCGAGATGGGGATGCGCATCCTGCGCCTGCTGGTCGAGCTGAACCGGCTGGGCAAGACGGTGCTGGTCGCGACCCACGACCTCGGCCTGATCCGCGCCGCCCGGTCGCTGGTGCAGGCGCGCACGCTGCGGCTCAGCGAGGGCCGGCTGGTGCAGGCGGGGAGCGACCTTTGAGCGCGCCCGGCCCTGCCGCCGAGGCCCACCGGCCCGCCGCCGGCGGCATCCTGGCGCGGCGCCCCGAGGGGCCGCCGATCGTGCCGCCCAGCGGCTGGGCCGCTTGGCTGACCACGCTGACCGCCGCGGCGATGGCGTTCCTGGCGGTGCTGACGCTCGCGGCGGGGCTGGTGGCGGGCAGCCTGGCCGAGGAGTGGCGCGCCGACCTTGCCGAGGTGGCGACCCTGCGGCTGCCGGCCGGGACCGACCCGGCGACGCTGGGCGCGGTGCTCGACCAGCTGCGCGCGACGCCCGGGATCGCCGCGGCCCGCACGTTGGACCGGGCCGAGCAGGCGGCGCTGCTGGAACCCTGGCTGGGGCGCGGCGCGGCGCTCGACGACCTGCCGCTGCCGGTGCTGGTCGACCTGCGGCTGACCGGCGCCGGCCCCGATGTCGCGACGCTCGAGGCCAATCTCGCGCTGGCCGCGCCGGGGGCGGTCTATGACGACCATGCGGGCGTGCGCGCGCCGCTGGGCCGTGCCGCCGACGAGGTCCGCCGCCTCGCGCTTGCGGGGGCGCTGCTGGTGGTGCTGGCGGCGGCCGGGATGGTGGCGCTGGCCGCGCGCGCGAGCCTTGCGGCCAACGCCGAGATCGTCCGCGTCATCCGCCTGATCGGCGGCGAGGATGCCTTCATCACCCGCGCCTTCGTCGGCCGGGTGGTGCGGCGCACGGCGCTGGGCGCGGTGGTCGGGGCGGCGCTGGGCGCGGCGGCGCTGGCGGCCTTGCCCGCGCCGGGGGCGCAGACCGCGCTGGCGGTTGCGCTGCTGCCGGGCCCCGGGGGCCTGGCCGCGCTGGCGGCGGGGGTCGCGGTCGGGCTGGTCGGCGTCGGTTGGCTGGCGGCGCGGGTGACGCTGCGCCTGACGCTGTCGGCGATGGAGTGAGGGCGCGATGACCCGGGCGCGGCACTGGCTGTTCGTGGGCACGATCTATGGCCTGATGGGGCTGATGGGCATCGTCGGGCTGCCGGTGATCCTGTGGTCGCGATCCTTGTGCTACGGCTGGATGCGGCTTTATGCCCGGTCGGTGTTCCGCATCGCCCGGGCGCTGTGCGGCATCACCACCGAGATCCGCGGCGCGGTGCCCGCCGGCGCCGTGATCGTCGCGGCCAAGCACCAGTCGATGCTGGACGTGCTGCTGATCTTCGCCTGCCTGCCGCGCGCCAAGTTCGTGATGAAGCGCGAGCTTTTGTGGGTGCCGGTGTTCGGCCTCTACAGCTGGCGCATCGGCACCGTCGCCATCGACCGCGAGGCGCGCGGCCAGGGCGCCAAGGTGCTGCGCGAGGTCAGCGCCCAGAACCACGAGGCCGGGCAGGTGGTGATCTATCCGCAGGGCACGCGGGTGCCCCCGGGCGTGGCCGCGCCCTACCGGCGGGGGGCGGCGATGCTCTACCGCCAGCTTGACCTGCCGATGGTGCTGGCGGCGACCAATGCGGGCGCGTTCTGGCCCAAGCATGGCGCGATCCGGGGGCCCGGCAACCTGGTGGTCGAGTTCCTCGAGACCGTGCCGCCGGGCCTGCCGGGGGCCGAGGCCATGGCGCGGATGGAGGCGGTGATCGAGCCCGCCTCGGACCGGCTCGCGGCCGAGGCCGAGCGGACGATTGCAAAGGGCGCGCAGGCCGGGGTGCGGTGAAGATGCGCGGTCCCGGGGGCGGCCGCGGGCGGCTCGGCGGCGCGTGCGGAAGTGGCGTGGCGCATCGGCGGCCCCGGCACTGGGTCGCGTGGCTTCTGGCGGTCGGTTTCGATCCCTGCGGTCTGGAAGCGGGCGCGGCGCGGCTTCGGCGCCGGGGCGCCCGTCAGGCCAGCGCCTTCGCGCCCATCTCGAGGAACTTGCGCCGCCGCCCGGCCTTCAACTCGGCCGCGCTCTGGCCGTCGAGGTCGCCCAGCAGGCCGGCGATGGCATCGCCGGTGCGCCGGATCGCCTGCGCCCGGTCGCGCTGGGCGCCGCCTTGGGGCTCCTCGATGATCCGGTCGACCACGCCCAGCGCGCGCAGGTCTTGCGCGGTCAGGCGCAGCGCCTGGGCTGCTTCCTTCATCTTCTCGGAATTCTTCCACAGGATCGAGGCGCAGCCCTCGGGCGAGATCACCGAATAGACCGCGTGCTCGAGCATCGCGACCCGGTTGGCGGTGGCCAGCGCCACCGCGCCGCCCGAGCCGCCCTCGCCGATCACCACCGACACGATGGCGGTGCCGAGCGAGAGGCAGGTCTCGGTCGAGCGGGCGATCGCCTCGGCCTGGCCGCGCTCCTCGGCGCCCTTGCCGGGATAGGCGCCGGGGGTGTCGATCAGCGTGATGACGGGCAGGTGGAAGCGGTCGGCCAGTTGCATCAGGCGGATCGCCTTGCGGTAGCCCTCGGGGCGGGCCATGCCGAAATTGCGCTCGATCCGGGTCTGGGTGTCGTGGCCCTTCTCGTGGCCCATCACCACCACCGGGCGGTCGCGGAAGCGCGCGAGGCCGCCGATGATGGCGTGGTCCTCGGCAAAGTTGCGGTCGCCCGCCAGCGGCGTGAACTCGGTGAACAGCGCGCGCACGTAATCCAGCGCGTGCGGCCGGTCGGGGTGGCGCGCGACCTGGCATTTCTGCCAGGGGCTGAGGCCGTGATAGAGGTCGCGCAGCATCTCGCCCGCGCGGGCCTCGAGCTGGTCGGCCTCGGCCTCGACCTTCATGTTCGGGTTCTGCCGCGCCATGGCGCGCAGCTCCTCGGCCTTGCCGTGAAGCTCGGCGATCCCCTTCTCGAAGTCGAGATAGTTGCGCATGGCCCCTGCCCGTGCCTGTCCCCGTGCGGCCCGGGGCGTGCGCCCCGCGGCGTCCCGGTCAGATGGACCATCCGCGCGCGAAATGCAATGTGTGCGCGGGCCGGGCGGGGGGGCGCGCGGGGCCGGGGCCGGCGCGCGGGCATCGGGCCAGACGGCGCGCCGCCTCAGCCGGCGGCGATCAGTTCGGCCTGCCTGACGATCACCTCGGCCTGCCGGATCGAGGCGAGGTCGATGAGTTTTCCGTCGAGCGTCACGGCGCCCGAGCCCGCTTGCTTGGCCGCCTCCATCGCCTCGATCACGCGCTGTGCCTTGGCAACCGCGGCGTCGGAGGGGGTGAACACCTCGTTCGCCAGCGCCACCTGGCTGGGATGGATCGCCCATTTGCCGACCATCCCCAGCGTCGCCGAACGCCGCGCCTGGGCGCGGAAGCCCTCGGGGTCGGAAAAATCGCCGAACGGGCCATCGACCGGCAGCACGCCATGCGTGCGGCAGGCCGCGACCAGGGCGACCGAGACGTGGTGCCAGGGGTCGGGATAGTGGATCGCGCGGGGCGCGTCGCCGTCGTCGCGCGCATCCTCGATCATGTAGTAGCCGGGCTGGGTGCCGCCGATCGCGGTGGTCTGCATGCCCATCGAGGCGGCGTAGTCCGCGGGGCCGAAGCTCATCGCCTGAAGACGGGGGGTGGCGGCCGCGATCTCCTCGATATGCGCGAGGCCCGCCGCCGTCTCGATGATCACCTCGAAGCCGATCTTCTTCCGGCGGCCCTTGGCGGCCTCGATCCCCGCTACCAGCGCCTCGACGGCATAGAGGTCCTTGGCGTTGCCGACCTTCGGGATCATCAGCAGGTCGAGCCGCTCGCCCGCCTGCTCCAGCAAGTCCACCACGTCGCGATACCAGTAGGGCGTGTCGAGCCCGTTGATCCGCACCGACAGCGTCTTGCGGCCCCAGTCGATCGCGTCGATCGCGCGGACGATGTTGGCACGCGCCGCCGCCTTGTCGTCGGGCGCCACCGCGTCCTCGAGGTCGAGGTTGATCACGTCCGCCGCCGACGCCGCCATCTTCGGGAAGATCGCCGGGCGCGAGCCGGGGCCGAACAACTGGCAGCGGTTGGGGCGCGCGACGGGCGCGGGCTGGACGGTGAAGCTCATCGGCGGTCTCCTCGGCATGCCGCAGCGCGGCGCAAGATTGTTGCGCCGCACCCTAGGGGCGTGCGTGCGCCGCGTCAATTCGCGCGCGC
>JAVVFE010000013.1:0-19440 GCA_032251175.1 Thermohalobaculum sp. | reverse complement strand
GTTGGCCCATCCGGTCCTCCGATCTCCGCCCCAGTCTAGCAACCGGGCGGGGGGAGGGTTTCAAGAAAATTCGGCATGGTCCGACCCGCCGGCGCCGCGATGCGCGGATCGCGTCATCGTGGGCATGTGATTCGCCCCCCGCGCCATGTCCAGGCCGCGTGCCGGTGTGGCGCGTGGTCGCGGCAGGCGCGGGGGGGCATCCGTCCCCCGGTCAGTGTTGCGCCGGTAGGAATGTTGCGTGACGGCGCGCCTGCGGGGCGCTGAAAATTGGTTCACGACCAGTTTATTTCTCTGGCGATTCCCGTGATCTGCGGCTACCGTCCGTTCAATTGCCGGGGTGCGTTGCACTGTCGGCTTTCAAGTTCAGGCTGAAATTTCGCAGCCACGGGTGCCGGTTTCGTTGGGGGGGTGGGGATGATCGACGTTGAGGCGCTGCTGCGTGAATTCGACGCGGATGCGCCGAGCGGTCACGACCTCGAATACGATTCCGATTTCGCCGAAATGCAGCTCGCGGCCCAGCCCGGCGAGGAGCGTCAGATCGGCGACGCGGTGATCGCGGCCGAGGAGCCCGACCACGCCGACGTGATCGAGAAGACGCTGGCCGTGCTCAATCGCAGCAAGGACCTGCGCGCGGCGGTGATCCTTGCCAATTCCGCGCTGCGGACCGAGGGGCTGACCGCGTTCGAGGAGGTGCTGCGCTATGTCCGCGGCTGCCTCGAAACCTATTGGGACACCTGTTTCCCGCAACTCGATGCCGACGACGACAACGACCCGACGATGCGCGTGAACGCCGCGCTGGGGCTGGCCGATCCCGATGGCGTGCTGCGCGCCTTCCGGCTGGCGCCGCTGGCGATGAGCCGCGGGCTGGGCCGGGTCTGCCTGCGCGACATCCTGGTGGCGGAAGGCGAGATCCCGGCGCCGTCGGACATGGACAAGGTGCCGGACGCGCAGTTCGTCTCGGCAGTGTTCCAGGACACCGATCCCGACCGCATGGCCGCGCTGGTCGAGGCGTCGAACCGGATCCTCGAACACGTCAAGGCGATCGGCGCGATCTTCGACGACCGGGTGGGCGCGCTGGGGCCGGACCTCACGGCGCTGGAGAAGATGGCCTTCGAGGTGCGCAAGCGCATGCGGACCTATGCCGCGGGCGATGCCGCGGCCGGGGACGAGGACGATGCCGGCGACGACGGCGCGGCGGCCTCGGACGGCGGCGGCCGGGCGGCGGGCGGCGGGCGGCCGGGCGGAAGCGGGGCGATCAATTCGCCCAATGACGTGATCGCCATGATCGACCGGATCAACGACTATTACGCGCGCAACGAGCCGTCGAGCCCGGTGCCGCTGTTGCTGAATCGGGCGCGGCGCCTGGTGTCGGCCGACTTCATGACGATCATGAAGGACCTGGCATCGGGCGGTGTGGACCAGGTCCGGACGATCGGCGGGATCCAGGACGACGGATACTGACAGGCCCCGGCCGGGCCGTGAGACATGCCGCGCACCTGGGGAAGCCGACCCCCGATGCGCGGTCCCAGATGGGAGAGGAGCGAAGATATGGCGTCCAACAGCAGTCAGAAGTTCATCGCGCGAAATCGCGCGCCGCGGGTGCAGATCGAATATGACGTCGAGTTGTATGGCGCCGAGAAGAAGGTGCAACTGCCCTTCGTGATGGGCGTCATGTCGGACCTCAGCGGCAAGTCGGAAGCGCCGCTGCCGGCGGTCGCCGACCGCAAGTTCCTGGAGATCGACGTCGACAACTTCGACGACCGGCTGAAGTCGATGAAGCCGCGGGTCGCCTTCTCGGTGCCCAACACGCTGACCGGCGAGGGGAATCTCTCGGTCGACATCACCTTCGAGAGCATGGACGACTTCTCGCCGGCGGCGATCGCGCGCAAGGTCGAGCCGCTGCGCAAGCTGCTGGAGGCGCGCACGCAGCTCTCGAACCTGATGACCTACATGGACGGCAAGACCGGCGCCGAGAACCTGATCGGCCAGGTCATGCAGGATCCGACGCTGCTGAAGGCGCTGGCATCCGCGCCCGCGCCCAAAGCCGAGAGCGAGGAGTAAGACATGGCCGAGACCGAAACCCAGGCCGCAGCCGCCGAAGGCGCGACCGCCTTTGCCGAATCCGACTTCGCGAACCTGTTGCAGAAGGAATTCCGGCCGAAGTCCGATCAGGCGAAATCCGCCGTCGAGGAGGCGGTCAAGACCCTCGCCCAGCAGGCGCTGGCGAACACGGCGCTGATCTCGGACGACGCGCTGCGCTCGATCGAGGGCATCATCGCCCAGATCGACAAGAAGCTGACCGAGCAGATCAACCACATCCTGCACCATGAAGATTTCCAGAAGCTGGAAAATGCCTGGCGCGGGCTGCATTTCCTGATCAACAACACCGAATCCGACGAGATGCTGAAGATCCGCGTCCTCAACATCTCGAAGAAGGACCTCTCGAAGACGCTGAAGAAGTTCAAGGGCACGGCCTGGGACCAGTCACCGCTGTTCAAGAAGCTCTACGAAGAAGAATTCGGCCAGTTCGGCGGCGAGCCCTATGGCTGCCTGGTGGGCGACTACCATTTCGATCACAGCCCGCCCGATGTCGAGCTGCTGGGCGAGATGGCGAAGGTTGCCGCCGCCTCGCATGCGCCCTTCATCACCGGCGCGAACCCGACGCTGTTCCAGATGGACTCGTGGTCGGAGCTGGCCAACCCGCGCGATCTGACCAAGATCTTCCAGACGCCGGAATACGCCTCGTGGCGGTCGCTGCGCGAGAGCGAGGACAGCCGCTATCTGGGTCTGGCGATGCCGCGCTTCCTGGGCCGCTACCCCTACGGCGCCAAGACCGATCCGGTCGAGGAGTTCGCCTTCGAGGAGGACACCGAGGGCGCGGGGTCCGAGAAATACTGCTGGGTCAACGCGGCCTACGGCATGGCGCGCAACATCACCCGCTCGTTCAAGATGTATGGCTGGTGCACCCGCATCCGCGGCATCGAGTCGGGCGGCACGGTGGACGGCCTGCCGACGCACACCTTCCCGACCGACGATGGCGGCGTGGACATGAAGTGCCCCACCGAGATCGCGATCTCGGACCGGCGCGAGGCCGAGCTTGCCAAGAACGGCATGATGCCGCTGATCCACCGCAAGAACTCGGACATGGCGGCGTTCATCGGCGCGCAGTCGTTGCAGAAGCCGGCCGAATATGACGACCCGGATGCGACGGCGAACGCCAACCTCGCGGCGCGGCTGCCCTATCTGTTCGCGACCTGCCGCTTCGCCCACTACCTGAAGTGCATCGTCCGCGACAAGGTCGGCTCGTTCAAGGAACGGGGCGACATGCAGGAATGGCTGCAGAACTGGATCAACAACTATGTCGACTTCAACGCCGACACCTCGCCCGAGGAAGTGAAGGCCCGCCATCCGCTGGCTGCGGCCGAAGTGATCGTCGAGGAGGTCGAGGGCAACCCCGGCTACTACACCTCGAAGTTCTTCCTGCGGCCGCATTACCAGCTCGAGGGCCTGTCGGTGTCGTTGCGCCTGGTCTCGAAGCTGCCGTCGCAGAAGGGCGGCTGAGTTATCGGCCGGAGCGCGCGGCGCTCCGGCCCGCCTTGCCTGACTTCCCATATTCTCACTGTTGCAAAGGAACCTGACCCATGGCCTTCGACGCATTTCTCTACTTCCCCGGCCAGTCGCTCGTGCAGGGCGAGACCCAGGACGACGCGATGTCGGCGCACAAGGCGTTCGAGCTTCTGTCGTTCTCGTTCGGCGCCGAGAACAACATCAACATCGGCTCGATCTCGGCCGGCGGCGGCGCCGGCAAGGCGACCTTCAAGGAATTCTCGATCACCAAGAAGACCGATACGGGGTCGTGCGGCCTGTTCTCGACGCTGTGCACCGGCAATCACTTCAGCGAAGCGATCATCGAGTTGAGGCGCTCAGGTGGCGCGACCGGTGCGTCGGGCTCCACCTTCATGAAGTTCCACTTCAAGCTGGTGATGGTGCAGGACATCAGTTGGTCGGGGTCCGACGGCGACGACGTCTGCGAGGAGGAGGTGATCTTCCAGTATGGCGCGATCAAGATCGAGTATTTCACCCAGGGCGGGGACGGCAAGATGACCAAGGCCTCGGGCGGCATGGGCGAGGCCAAGTGGAGCCGCGTCAAGAACAAGGCCGATTACGTGACGTGATCTGCGCCGTGCCGGGCGTGGCCGCGAGGCTGCGCCCGGCATCACTTCACGACGCAGTGGCCCGCCGGGCTGCGCGGCAGGGGGATGACGGATGAGTGCGGAAGATCTTCTGCGGCAGGGCGACCTTTCCGGGGCGCTCGCGGCCTTGCAGGATGGCGTGCGCAAGGCGCCGGCCGACGCGAAGCTCAGGATCTTCCTGTTCCAGTTGCTCGCGGTGATGGGCGACTGGAAGCGCGCGGTCACGCAGCTCAAGGTCTGTGCCGAGCTGGACAAGTCGGCGCTGGCGATGGCGCAGACCTATCGCGAGGCGATCATCTGCGAGGTCTATCGCGAGAAGGTGTTCGCCGGCGAGAAGTCGCCGCTGGTGTTCGGCCAGCCGCCTGAATGGGTGGCCTGGCAGATCGAGGCGCTGAAGGCGCTGGCCGCGGGCCGCGCGACCGAGGCCGCCGACCTGCGCGCGCGCGCCTTCGACGCCGCGCCGGCGACGCCGGGCACGATCAACGGCGCGCCGTTCGAATGGGTGGCGGACGCCGACATGCGGCTTGGGCCGCTCATCGAGATCATCGTCAACGGGCGCTATTTCTGGGCGCCGTTCAGCGCGATCCACAAGCTCGAGATCGACCCGCCGACCGATCTGCGCGACCGCGTCTGGACGCCCGCGCATGTGGTCTGGTCGAATGGCGGCGACACCGTCGCGCTGATCCCCACGCGCTATGCCGGGACCACGGCGAAGGGCGACGACGCGCTGAAGATGGCGCGCATGACGGTCTGGGAGGATCTGGGCGCCGAGACCTTCGCGGGCTTTGGCGGCCGGCTGCTGGCCACCGACGCGGGCGATACCGCGCTGATGGACCTGCGATCCCTGGTGATCGGCGAGGCGCCCGAGGTCGCCCCGGCCGACGCGGGCGAGACCGCCGATGGCTGACCGGGCGCTGAGCGAGAAGCTTCAGCCGTCGCTTCTCGACCGGCTGACCGATGACGCGCCGCGCGAGCGGATCGAGACACGCGACGAGCGCGTGATCGACATCCGCCGCCTGCGCGAGATCATCCAGCGCGATCTGGCCTGGCTGCTGAACACCGGCAATCTGGAAAGCGAACACGATTTCAAGCAGTTCCGGCAAGCCGGCGCCTCGACGATCAATTACGGTCTGCCCGACGTCACCGGCAAGGTCGCCAACACCCAGCGCGCGGTCGATATCCGCAAGGCGATCCGCAAGGCGATCGAGGTCTTCGAGCCGCGCATCCTGCCGGGCACGCTGAGCGTCGATGTGCATCAGGAGAAGGTCGGGCAGGGGGCCACGATCTCGTTCGACATCCATGGCGAACTCTGGGCCGAACCGGTGCCGCTCGAGCTTTATCTGCGCACCGCGCTCGACGTGACGACGGGCGAAGTCTCGGTCACCCGGCAGGGTTGAGGAAGCGCGATGGATACCCGTCTGCTGAAACGCTACGACGAGGAACTCGCCTTCATTCGCGAGATGGGGGCGGAGTTTGCCGAAAGCTATCCCAAGGTCGCGGCGCGGCTGGGGATGGAGGGGCTGGAGGTCGCCGACCCCTATGTCGAGCGGCTGCTTGAGGGCTTCGCGTTCCTCGCGTCGCGCGTGCAACTGGAACTGGACCTGCAATTTCCGGTGTTCACCCAGAACCTGCTGGAAATCCTGTATCCGCACTATCTGGCGCCGACGCCGTCGATGATGATCACGCGGCTTAAGCCCGACCCGGCGCAGGGCGGGCTGAAGGACGGCTTCGTGGTGCCGCGCGGCACGGTGCTGCGCAACCGGCTGCGGCCGGGCGACCAGACGGCCTGCATCTTCCGCACCTCGCACGAGACCGTGCTGTGGCCGCTGGAACTGACCGAGGCCGAGTATATCGACGGCCGGGGCGAACTGGTTGCGGCCGGCGTCGCCAGGGACACCACGGCGCGCGCGGCGATCCGGCTGAGGCTGCGCCGCTTCGGCGGTGAGGCGATCGCGTCGCTGCCGCTGGAGAAGCTGACGCTGTATCTGTCGGGCGGGTCGAGCGAGCCCTGGAAGCTCTACGAGACGCTGTCGAACGACGCGACCGGCCTTGCTGGGCGCTCGACCGACCGCCGGGCCGACTGGGTCGAGCCGCTGCCGGGCGCGCGCGTGCGCCCGCGCGGCTTCGGGCGCGACGAGGCGCTGCTGCCGGTGCCGGCGCAATCCTTCGATGGCTATCGGCTGTTGCAGGAATATTTCGCGATGCCGCAGCGGTTCTTCTTCATCGAGCTGTCGGGCCTGGGACCTGCGATCACGCGGGCGAAGGGGTCGGATGTCGACCTCTACATCCTGCTGTCCCAGAGCCGGCCGGAGCTGAAGGCCAGCCTGACGACGGCAAGTTTCGAGCTGTTCGCCGTGCCCTCGATCAACCTGTTTCCGAAACGCTGCGACCGGGTGCAAGTGCGCGGGCGCGAGGTCGACCACCATGTCGTCGTCGATCGCACCGCGCCGATGGATTACGAGATCCACGCGATCACCGACGTCACCGGGATCAGCGGCGAGGGGCGCGACGACGTGGGCTTCCGCCCGTTCTACAGCGCCACCGACATCACCGCGGCGGGCGAGCGGCAGCAGGCCTATTACACCCTGCGCCGCCGGATGCGGCAGCGGTCCGAGAAGCAGCGGCTGAAGGGCGCGCGCAGCTCGTATCTGGGCTCGGACGTGTTCCTGATGCTGGTCGACCGGCGGCAGGCGCCCTATCCGGCCGATCTGGAGCAACTGGCGGTCAACGCGGTCTGCACCAACCGCGACCTGCCGCTGCTGCTGGCGATGGGCGGGGGCGAGACCGACTTCACCCTGCCCGATGGCGGGCCGGTCAGCGAGATCCGCGTGCTGGTGCCCCCGACCCGGCCGCGCCCCAGCCTGGCGCAGGGCGAGAGCGCCTGGCGGCTGGTCAGCCATCTGAGCCTGAACTACCTGTCGATCGCCGATGCCGACCGCGGCACCGGGGCCGAGGCGCTGCGCGAGCTGCTGGGGCTTTATGCACCGCTGGGCGACCGCTCGATCGAGAAGCAGATGGAGGGGCTGGTCTCGGTCGAGAGCCGCCCGATCGTGCGGCGCATGAGCGACGAGGTGCTGTCGACCGCGGTGCGCGGCATCGAGATCCGGGTGGGCTTCGACGAGAGCGTTTTCGAGGGCACGGGCGTCTACCTGCTGGGCGCCGTGCTGCAATGTTTCTTTGCAAAATATGTGACGCTGAACAGCTTCACGGAAACCGTCATCCAGTCGCAGCAGCGGGGGGAGATCGCACGATGGCCGGCGATGAGCGGGCAGCGGCGCCTGATCTGAGCCGCCTTGCGGCGCTCGGCTCGGACCCGCAGTCCCACCACATCTTTCAGGCGCTGCGCCTGATCGAGGCGGCGTTCCCGGACCGCCCGCGGCTGGGGCGTTCGCGCCGCCCGTCGCAGGATGCCGTGCGCATCGGGCAGGAGGCGGAACTGGCCTTCCCGCCCTCGACCATCGCGGCCTTCTCGCTGCCGGCGGACGGCGCGCCGGGGCGGCTGGTCAACCGCTTCTTCGGGCTGTTCGGGCCGAACGGGCCGCTACCGCTGCACCTGACCGAATACGCCCGCGACCGGCAGCGCAACATGCACGACCACACCATCGTGGCGTTCGCCGACCTGTTCCACCACCGCATGGCCAGCCTGCTGTATCGCGCCTGGGCGGCGGGCGAGCCCGCGCCCTCGTTCGACCGGCCCGACGACGACCCGTTCGCCGCCAAGGTCGCGGCGATCTCGGGCCGGATGGGGCGGGGGATGGAGGATCGCGACGCGATGCCCGACCTCGCCAAGCTGCATTTCGCGGCGCTGCTGGCGCAGGGGCCGAAGAACGCCGACGGGTTGCTCGCCATCGTCTCGGCGTTCTTCCGCGCGCCGGCCTCGATCGAGAGCTTCGTCGGCACCTGGCTGCATCTGGAGCCGCATGACCGCTGGAAGCTGGGGGGCGCGCCGCTGGGCCGGGGCACCAGCCTGGGCGCGCGGGTCTGGTCGCGGCAGTCGAAGTTCCGCATCCGGCTGGGGCCGCTGGACCTCGAGACCTATCGCCGCGTGCTGCCGGGGGGGCAAAGCCTCAAGCGGCTGGCCGCGATCGTGCGCAACTACCTGGGCGACAGCCTCGAATGGGAGGTCAACCTCGTCCTCAAGGCGTCCGAGGTGCCCGAGGCCCGGCTGGGCCGGCAGGGCAGCCTGGGCTGGACCACCTGGCTCGGCCAGCGCCCGGCGGGGCGCGACGCCGACGACCTGCGGCTGCTGCCGCCGCAACGACCGGCGTTTGCCGGCCTCGCCCATTCCTCCGTCAACAGCGGGGCCTCCGCCCGGGCCACCGCGTAACTGTGAAAGATGTGAGACCATGACCGAGATCAGCCGCGTCGCCCTGTTCGGCAAACTCAACAAGCTGGGCTATCAGGCCATCGAGGGCGCCACCATCTTCTGCAAGATGCGCGGCAACCCCTATGTCGAACTGGTCCACTGGATCCACCAGATCCTGCAGGGGCAGGACAGCGACCTTCACCGCATCGCCCGCCATTTCGGGCTCGAGCCCGGGCGGGTCGCGGCCGACATGACGCGCGCGCTCGATGCGCTGCCGCGGGGGGCAAGCTCGATCTCGGACCTGTCGTCGCATCTCGAGGAGGCGGTCGAGCGGGCCTGGGTCTATGCCTCGCTGCTCTACAATTCGGGGCAGGTGCGCACCGGGCATCTGGTGCTGGGCATGATCAAGACGCCCGGCCTGCGGCGCGCGCTGGAAGCGATCTCGGCCGAGTTCGCCAAGATCAAGAATGACGAGCTGACCGAGAACTTCGGCAAGATCGTCGCCGGCTCGCCCGAGGACGGGCTCAGGGCGCAGGATGGCTCCCAGGTGGGCGGCGGCGCCGTGCCGGGCGAGGCGTCGGGCGCCATGGCGCCGGCGCAGATGGGCAAGCAGGAGGCGCTCAAGCAGTTCTGCACCGATCTGACCGAAAAGGCGCGGGCGGGCGAGATCGACCCCATCGTCGGGCGCGACGAGGAGATCCGGCAGGTGGTCGACGTGCTGATGCGCCGCCGCCAGAACAACCCGATCCTGACCGGCGAGGCGGGCGTCGGCAAGACCGCGGTGGTCGAGGGCTTCGCGCTGAGGATCGCGCGCGGCGACGTGCCGCCCAGCCTGCACGACGCGCGCATCCTGTCGCTCGACGTCGGGCTGTTGCAGGCCGGCGCCTCGATGAAGGGCGAGTTCGAGAACCGCCTGCGCTCGGTGATCGACGAGGTGCAGGCGAGCCCGGTGCCGATCATCATGTTCATCGACGAGACCCACACGCTGGTCGGCGCGGGCGGTGCGGCGGGCACCGGCGATGCCGCCAACCTGCTCAAGCCCGCGCTCGCGCGTGGCACGCTGCGCACGATCGGCGCCACCACCTGGGCCGAGTACAAGAAGCACATCGAGAAGGACCCCGCGCTGACCCGCCGCTTCCAGGTCGTGCAGGTCGACGAGCCGGACGAGAAGAAGGCGATCATGATGATGCGCGGCATCGCCTCGATGCTGGAAAAGCACCACAAGGTGCAGATCCTCGACGAGGGGCTGGAGGCGGCGGTCAAGCTCTCGGCGCGCTACATCCCGGCGCGGCAGTTGCCGGACAAGTCGGTCTCGGTGCTCGACACCGCCTGCGCGCGCGTCGCCATCAGCCAGCACGCGGTGCCGGCCGAGGTGGACGACAGCCGCAAGCGGATCGAGGCGCTGAACACCGAGCTGGAGATCATCGCCCGCGACGAGACCGCGGGCTATGACGTGGTCGAGCGCCGCGCCGCCGTCAGCCATGCGCTGGCGCAGGAGGAGGCGCGCCTCGCCGACCTGACCGAGCGGTGGGAGGCCGAGAAGGCGGTGGTCAAGGACATCCTCGACATCCGCGCGAGGCTCCGCGAGGGCGGCGGGGCGGTCGAAGGCCCGCAGGCCGCCGAGGTGCCCGAAGGCGCCCCGGCGCCGATGACGCCCGAGGATCGCCTGGCGCTGCTGGCCGAGTTGAAGGGCAAGCAGGCCGAACTCGAGGCCCTTCAGGGCGAGACGCCGCTGATCCTGCCGATCGTCGACCGCCAGGCGGTGGGCTCGGTGGTGGGCGACTGGACCGGCATCCCCGTGGGCCGGATGATGAAGGACGAGATCAACACCGTCCTGAACCTCGCGAGCCACCTCGCCAAGCGCGTCATCGGCCAGGACCACGCGATGGCGATGATCGCCAAGCGG
This sequence comes from Thermohalobaculum sp., assembly GCA_032251175.1. Classification (GTDB taxonomy): domain Bacteria; phylum Pseudomonadota; class Alphaproteobacteria; order Rhodobacterales; family Rhodobacteraceae; genus Thermohalobaculum. The sequence continues at coordinate 9,035 of JAVVFE010000013.1, read as the reverse complement.
GTGCAGACCAGCCGCGCCGGGCTCGACAACCCCTCGAAGCCGATCGGCGTGTTCATGCTGGCCGGCACCTCGGGCGTCGGCAAGACCGAGACCGCGCTGGCGCTGGCCGAGGTGCTGTATGGCGGCGAGCAGAACGTCATCACCATCAACATGTCCGAGTTCCAGGAGGCGCACACCGTCTCGACCCTGAAGGGCTCGCCGCCGGGCTATGTCGGCTATGGCGAGGGTGGGATCCTCACGGAAGCGGTGCGGCGCAAGCCCTATTCGGTGGTGCTGCTCGACGAGGTCGAGAAGGCGCACCCCGATGTCCACGAGATCTTCTTCCAGGTGTTCGACAAGGGCCGGATGGAGGATGGCGAGGGGCGGATGATCGACTTCCGCAACACGCTGATCCTGCTGACCTCGAATGTCGGGTCCGAGCTGATCATGGACCTCTGCGCCGATCCCGAGCTGATGCCCGACCCCGAGGGCATCGCCAAGGCGATGCGCGAGCCGCTGCTCAAGGTGTTCCCGGCCGCGCTGTTGGGCCGAATCGTCACCATCCCCTATTATCCGCTGAGCCCGACGATGATCGCCGAGATCACCCGGCTCCAGCTCGGCCGCATCCAGAAGCGGGTGAGGGAGACCCACGGCGTGCCGTTCACCTACGACGACGCCGTGATCGAGACCATCGTCTCGCGGTGCCAGGAGCTGGAGAGCGGCGGGCGCATGATCGACGCGATCCTGACCAACTCGATGCTGCCGACCATCTCGGCCGAGTTCCTCACCCGGCTGATGGAGGGCGGTGCGATCACGAAGGTGCAGGTCGGCGTGGCCGACGGCGAGTTCAATTACGCCTTCGACTGAACCATACCGGGAGGCCCGCGGCCCCGGTGACGGGCCGCGCGGCGAAGGCGAGACGACAGGGAGCGGACCATGGCCATTGCGGTGAAGAAAGAGAAGATCCCGGCCGTGCTCAACGTCTCGCCGTTCGAGGAGATGTCGAAGGACAGCCATGACTGGTGCCGGAAGAACCCGGTCCTGCGCAACCGGCTGAAGAACTATGAGGTCGCCGAGACGGTCAAGCTGGACCCGCGCAAATGGAACGAGAAACTGCTGCGCAAGGCGCTGGTCTCGCTGGTGCGCTACGAGCTGAAGCTGTTCGACGTGAAGGTCGGCGACATCATCAAGGACGCCAAGGAAGCCGGTCCGAATGGCGAGATCGAGGGCATGGGAAAGGTCCTCAAGCTCTATGAGAAGATCGGCAAGCAGATCGAGAAGAAGGTCTCGATCGCGCTCGAGGAAATCGAGGAGGACAAGGGCGATAACGCCAAGGGGCTGCGCGAGGGCAAGAAGGCGCTGAAGGCGATGACCGCGATCGACTACAAGAAGCTCTTTGCCGCGACCGGGGTCAAGGCGCAGGACGCGCTGAGCGGCCTTGCGACGGCGCTGGGCAAGGGGGACGACGACGAGTCTGCGCGCGACAAGGCGGGGCGTATCGCCGACTCTGACCTGGATGCGGCGATCACCGAGTTCGAAAAGCGCAAGGACAACGCCTTCGATGCCATCATCCTGTTGCAGAAGACCGGGCGCAAGATCGCCAAGAACGAGGACGCGGGGCCTGAACTCAGGGGCTTTGGCAAGGACGTCGAGGCCTGCAATGCGCTGTGCGAAGACCTGATCAAGGCGCTCGAGACCTATGGGAGCGATCTGATCGACGCGCTGAACGATGTCCGCCGCGACAAGCTGGACGCGATGAAGGCGCGCAAGGTGGCCAGTGCCCTGGGTGCGACCGCGCAACACAACAAGGCGGCCGAGTCGATGAGGAAGGCGATCGGCAAGCTGAACGTCAGTTTTGCCAAGGTGCAGCAGGAGCTGAAATGACGATGGAGGCACGCGCAGACCAACGGCCGCGCGCCCGAAGGGAGACACGGGATGCCCGCTGAGACGGTCCCCGCGATCGACGGCACCCGCGAGAAGCTGCGCCGCTTTCTCGAGCGCAACGATGTGCGCAACGCGATCCTCGCGGTGATCGTGCTGAACGCGGTCACGTTGGGGCTGGGCACCTCGGGGCGGATTTCGGCGCAGTTCGGCGGGCTGCTCGACACGATCGATTCGATCGTCGTGCTGATCTTCGTAGTCGAGATCTCGGCCAAGCTGTTCGCCTATGGCATGGGCTTCTTCCGCACCGCCTGGAACATCTTCGACCTGGTGATCGTGCTGATCTCGATGGCGCCGCGCACGCCGGACCTCACCGCGCTGAGGGCGCTGCGCGTGCTGCGGGTGACGCGCCTGCTGTCGGCCGTGCCGCAGATGCGCGCGGTGGTGCAGGCGCTGTTCGATGCGCTGCCGGGCATGGGCAGCGTGGTCATCATGCTGATGATCGTCTACTACGTCTTTGCGGTGATCGCGACCATCCTGTTCGGGCGGGAGTTCCCGCAATGGTTCGGGACGCTGGGCGAGTCGCTGTATTCGCTGTTCCAGATCATGACGCTGGAAAGCTGGTCGATGGGCATCGTGCGCCCGGTGATGGAAAAGTTCCCGAACGCCTGGGTGCTGTTCATCCCCTTCATCATGTGCACGACCTTCGCGGTGCTGAACCTGTTCGTGGGCCTTCTGGTCAACACCATGCAGGCCGCAGTCGAGGCCGAAGCCGAGGCCGAGCTCGATAAGATGCGCACGATCCTTCAGGAGGAAAACTCGCAACTGGCCGCGCAGATCGCGGCGCTGCATGACGAGGTCAAGGCGATCCGCGCCGGGCAAGGCGGCGGGACATCGTGACTGGACGGACAGGAACAGATGGCGCCCGGGCGCGCCCCAGCGGGAGGATGAACGGATGGCTCTGAGCATCGGGATCGGCGCACTGGCGCGCGGGGCGGGGCGGTGCCTGGCGCCGGCGGACGGCGGCGGTTTCTCGTCGGGCACGCTCGAGGCACCGGCGGCCGAGGGGGCGGGGCAGCCGCGCAAGAAGTTCCGCATCGCCATCCTCGGCGACTTCTCGGGCCGGGCGAGCCGGGGCGAGATGGAAATCGGCGCCGAGCTGGGCGGGCGCAAGCCGATCCGCTTCGACATCGACAACTCCGACGCGGTGATCGAGCGGTTCCGCACCACCCTGACGCTGCCGATCGGGGCGGACGGCGCCGCCGTCGAGGTCGAGCTGGGCGGCATCGACGACCTGCACCCCGACGAGCTGTTCGACAATGTCGAGATGTTCTCGGAGCTGGCGAACCTGCGCCGGCGCCTGAAGTCGGGCGCGGGCGCCGACAAGGTGATCGCCGAGATGACGGGCTGGGGTGCCGAGTTCGGCGCCGCGGCGCCGATGAAGCGGCGCCGGGCCAAGGGCAGCGCGGTGCCGGCCGACCGCAAGCTGAGCGACTTCAAGCGCCTGATCGGCGATGCGAAGGCCGATGTCGCGGAGGCCTCGGCGGCCGACGACCTGATCCGGCGCGTCGTGGCGCCGCATGTGGTGGCCGCCCCCGACCCGCGCGCCGAGTCGATGATCGCGGCCGTCGATGCGTCGCTGTCGAGCGCGATGCGCGCGGTGCTGCACCATCCCGACTTCCAGGCGGTCGAGGGGCTGTGGCGCTCGCTCGACCTGATGGCGCGGCGGATCGAGACCGGCGGCGGGCTCGAGATCGTGCTCTATGACGTCTCGGCCGAGGAATGGGCAGCCGACCTGTCGGCGCAGGACGAGCTGTCGGAATGCGGCCTGTTCGAGATGCTGGCCGAGGCGCCGGCGCTGGACGTGCAGCAGGGGCCGCTGTCGGCGATCTTCGGGCTCTACACGCTCGAGGAGACCCCGCCGCATGCCGAGCTGCTGGCGCGCATGGCGCGGATTGCGGCGCATATCGGGGCGCCGTTCGTCACCTCGATCGCCGCGGGCTTCCTCGACACCCGCGCCGAGGATCGCCACCATCTGGTCAAGGACGCCTGGGGCGCGCTGCGCGACATGCCCGAGGCGCGCTACATCGGGGTCGCGGCGCCCCGCTTCCTGCTGCGCCTGCCCTATGGCCGCAAGACCGAGCCGGTGGACCGCTTCGACTTCGAGGAATTCACCCTGCGCGACGGGCTGAAGGGCATGCTGTGGGCCAACCCGGTGGTGCTGGTCGCCATCCTGCTGGCCGAGACCGCGCGGCAGGGCGGCGCGAAGATGAGCCTGGGCAAGGTGATGTCGCTGGGCGAGATGCCGTTCCACTACATGACCGATGCGCATGGCGACCAGGTGGCGCTGCCCTGCACCGAACGGCTGCTGAACACCCGCAGCGCGGCCGAGGTGGTGGTGCGCGGCTTCATGCCGGTGGTCTCGGTCAAGGGGCGCACCGAGGTTCGGCTGGGCTCGTTCCAGTCGCTGGGGCGCGGCGAACTCATGGGCCCCTGGTCGGATGCGGGCTGGACCGGCGCGGGCCTGCGCGGCCAGGCGCGGATGGAGACGAGCATCGACCTGAGCAGCAAGGGCGCGGCCAAGGCCGCGGCCGGGGCGGCGGCGGGCAAGGCCGCGGCAGGCAAGGCTGCGGTGGCTGCGGACGGGGACGAGGATCTCGACGCGCTGCTGGGCGATGCCGGCGACGACGCGGGCGGGGACGAAACCGATCTCGACGCGTTGATGGGCGATCTGGGCGGCGACGATGCGGGCGGCGGCGACGACGACCTCGACGCGCTGCTGGCGGGCTTCGGCGACGATGCGCCAAGCGACAGCGCGGGCGATGACGAGATGGACCCCGAACTGGCGGCGCTGCTGGAGGGGCTGTGATGCGGGACACGCCGCAACCCGACCCCGACGAGCCCGAGGGCGGCATCGTCATCGTGCAGGTGCGGAGCAATTACTGGCTGCTGGAGGGCGAGGAGCATCTGAGCGCCATGCTCTCGGGCCTGCAGCCCTATCCGACGCCGGTGCGGTGCCTGAAGTTCGAGACCGAGATCGCGTTCAAGCTGTTCCTGCCGGACTGCGTGCCGCTGGGGCAGTTGTGGGGCATCAACCCGCTGATCGTCGAGCGGCTGCGCCAGCAGGAGCATCTCGTCGAGATCGAGCCGTCCGAATGACCGTGCCCGCTGAACCCGGCGCCCAGAAGACGAGGACACAGCCGTGACATCGGAAACCACCAATGTCGAGTTCTCGGATCGCGCGATCCGCATGACCGGCCCGCTGCCGACGGCCGAGATGCAGCTTCTGCGGGCGCAGGTCGACGAGGGCATGAGCCGGATCACCGAGATCGGCATCGAGTATCTGTCGACCGACATCGACGCCGAGTTGCAGGACGTGGTCGGGCAGATTGTCACGATCGAGGTGGATACCGCGGACGATGGCGTGCGATACTTCACCGGCCATTGCATCGAGGCCGAATTCCTGGGGCAGTATCAGGGCCTTGGGCTGTATCGGGCCGAGGTTCGCCCCTGGCCGTGGTTTCTGACCCGGACCGCCGACAGCCGGATCTTTCAGGACAAGTCGGCGATCGACATCATCAAGCAGATCTTCGGCGACCACGGCTTCAGCGACTTCACCGACAGCAGCAACGGGGTCGGCGCAACGGCGCGCACCTATTGCGTGCAGTATCGCGAGACCGATTGGGACTTCATCTGCCGGCTGATGGAGGAGGAAGGGCTCTACTATTATTTCGACTATTCGACGTCGGCGGCGACCCTGGTGATCGTCGGCGACACGGGCTCGCATGTGGCGATCTCGCCGACGGCGACGGTCGCGTTCTTCTTCCGGGAGGAGGCGACGCTCAAGCGCGCCGACCACATCTTCGAGTGGTCCGGGCGCGAGCGGCTGACGCGCGGCAAGGTGACCCTGAACGACTTCAACTTCCAGACCCCGAATGCCGATCTGGTGTCGGTGTCGGTCGACGAGAAGGGCACCCACAGCTACAAGAGCCACGAGGTCTACGACCACCCCGGCCGCTATGGCGAGACCGAGCGCGGCGGCGCGCTGGCCGGCTTCCGGATGGGGGCGTATGCGGCCCGGCATCTGGTCAGCCGCGGCGCCGGCAACCATCGCGGCCTGGCGGTGGGTTACCGGTTCACGCTCGAGAACCACCCGCGCGAGGCCGACAATCAGGAATATCTGATCCTGTCGGCCCGCCACATGCTGCAGGTCGAGGCCGACTACGACCTGTCGGAGATCGACAAGGCGCTGCTTGGCCGCGGGCTGCGCTTCGATTTCAGCGAGAACCGCGACGATTATACCTGCGTGTTCGAGGTCATGCCCGCGCAGGCGCAGTTCCGTGCGCCGCATGCGACGCCCAAGCCGGTGATCCCGGGCATCCAGACCGCGATCGTGGTGGGCCCCGACGGCAACGAGATCTACACGGACTGCTATGGCCGGGTGAAGGTCCAGTTCCACTGGGACCGCGAAGGCAAGGACGAGGACCGCAAGGAGACCTCGTCGTGCTGGGTGCGCAAGGCCGAGCCCTGGACCGGCGCCCAGTGGGGCATGCAGTGGGTGCCGCGGATCGGGCAGGAGGTCGTTGTCATGTTCGAGGAGGGCGATCCCGATCGCCCGCTGATCGTCGGCATGCTCTACAACAACGCCAAGACCTATCCGCCGTTCCGCGCCAATGACGAGAGCCTGACGGCGCCGACCCTGACCAGCCAGGACGACGACGGCAACAGCCTCAGCTCGCCCTTGCCCGACACGATGAACCTGGTCGGCTGGATGACGCGCTCGACCGCGCAGGGCGGCACCACCACGTTCCACGAGCTGGTGTTCGACGACACCAAGGATGCCGAATTCGTCCGCTTCCAGTCCGAGCGGGACTACAAGCAGATCGTCAAGAACAATGCGGTGATCACGATCGGGGTCGAGCACGCGAACGCCGGCGACCTGACGCAGACGGTGCAGAACAACGTCACCGAAGATATCGGCAACGACGAGACCGTCACGATCGGCAACAACCGGACGATCACGATCGGCACCGATCACGTCGCCGATATCGGCAACAACGAGACGGTGACGATCGCCACTGACAAGACCGACGATGTCGGCTCGAACTACACGGTCACCGTGGGTTCGAACCTCGACATCACGGCAAACTCGAACATCAAGCTGACCTGTGGCGGCTCGTCGATCGAGATCACCTCGTCGAAGATCACCCTCACCGCCGCGACGATCGAGATCAAGGCGTCGGGCTCGCTCACCGCCGAGAGCTCGGGCATGGCCGAGGTGAAGGCTGGCGGCATCCTGACGCTCAAGGGCGCCACGACGATGATCAACTGAGGGCATGCGCGCGATGGGCGATCCGAAGCGTTTCGAGGGTTTGAAGAAGTTCCCCGCCGACCCGGCCGCCGCGATCCTGGCGCGGGGGCGCGTGAAGCTGCGCGCCAAGGCGGCGGTCGACATCAAGGCGCCGGTGCCGCAGGTGCTGGCGGCGCTGGAGGCGGACGGCGAGGGGCTGGAAATGCTGCGGCTGATCGCCCACGCCCTGCCGCCGCGCGAGGCGACGTGGTGGGCCTGCCTGGCCGCGCGCGACATGCTGGCGCCCGATGCTGCCGAGGTGCCGCCGCCGCTCGCCGCGGCCGAGGCCTGGGTGTTCAAGCCGGGCGACGAGACCCGGCGCACGGCGCGCGCGGCGATGGAGGGCGCCGACATCGACGACGACACGGTGTTCTGCGCGATGGCCGCGACCTTTGCCGATGGCACGCTCGGCCCCGACCAGCTTGCCGATTACGAGGCGCCGCGCGGGGGGCTGGGCAACGCGGTCCATGGCATGGTGCTGAAGTCGATCTTCGCCGATGCGGCCAACGCCGATGCCCGCACTGAGCTCCAGATCGCGCGGGGGCTCGACATCGCGCGCGGCGGCAGCGGCCGGATCGAAGCGGGCCAAGCGGTCGCTGGCGCCGCGCCGCGCGAGGGGGCATGATGCAACCGGATCGTCGTTCCGCGAGATCGCAGCAAGACAGGAGGCACGGATGACGATGCCCGCCGCACGCGTCGGGGACATGCATGCCTGCCCGATGCAGACGCCAGGCACGCCACCGATCCCGCATGTCGGCGGGCCGCTGGTCACGCCCTGCCCGACGGTTCTGATCTGCACCATGCCTGCGGTGCGGGCGTCGGCGGTGGCGACCTGCGTCGGGCCGCCGGATACGGTGGCGAAGGGCTCGGGCACCGTGCTGACCGGCTCGCTGCCGCAGGCGCGGGCGGGCGACAGTTGCGTGCATGGCGGTGCGATCTCGGCCGGCGCGCCGACGGTCATGGTCGGTGGATGAGGGGGAAAGCGTGACACTTCGGCTGCGATTCCAGAGTTCCGGGAACCTGCCCGGCGGGCGTGACCGCGTCGAGATGGTCGGCGGCACGCTCACCATCGGGCGGGGCGAGGAGAACGACCTGGCGCTGCCCGACCCGGATCGCACGATCTCGAAGCGCCATTGCGTGCTCGAGGACCGCGGCGGCGACTATGTGCTGATCGACGTCAGCACCAACGGCACGTTCCTGAACCATGCGTCCGAGGCGGTCGGCGAGGCGCCGGCGCCGCTGAACGACGGCGACGTGATCGGGCTGGGCGGCTACGAGCTGGTGGTCGAGATCAGCCATCCGCAGATGGCGGCGGCCGACCCCTTGGCGTCGATCCCGCCGCCGCTGGGCGAGGAGCGCGTCTCGCCCGGCCGGGCGAGCGATGCGCGCGCGCGGGGCGATTTCGTCGGCACGCTGGACGATCCGGCAGGGGCCGATGACGGCGATTTCCTCGACGACCTGCTGAGCCCCGGGTCCGGCGCGCCGGCCGCGCGCGGCGCAGCGCCGGCGCGTCCGGCCTGGGAGCGCGCAATCATCCCCGAGGACCCGCTGGAGCCGGCGTCGCCGCTGCCCGAGGCCGACGATCCCTTCTTCCGCGCCGAGGATGCCGACCCGTTCCGCCAGGGTGGCGCGAGCGAAGGCGACCATGCGCCCTCGGCGCACGATCATTTCGCGGCGCCGGCGGTGAACCGCAGCGTGATCCCCGACGACTGGGACGAGGAATTCGGCGGTGCGCCCGCCGCCCCGCCATCGCCGCCCGCGGCCCCGGCGCCGCCCGCGGCTGCGCCGTTTGGCGGGCCGGGGGGGGGCGGGCCGACGAGCGGCG